>QKCF01000026.1 GCA_003246935.1 Sunxiuqinia sp.
CAGCGTGTGCTGGCGTACCCCTTTGGCGGTACGTTCAGACTCAACCAGTCTGTAGGTATAATATTGTGTGCCGTCTTTCCGGCTTTTGATAGTCGTCCTTCGTATATACATGGAACTGAGTATGCGCACAGTTACAATGGAAAATCAACAATTATTTAATTTTATGGCACTACATTCCTCGCGATTGAGAAATCTCTACGTAATATACTGAAATTATGGCAATCTACTTTACGTAGGGCCATAAAAACTAAAGAAAAATGGATGTTTTGTCGTTTTTTTTCGAAAAGATGGGTTAACCCATCTTTTCGATAGTGATGCTGGATTGATTGTAGTTTCAATAAGTTACGATTTTTAAATGGTGCTTTATGGCACTACATTCGTTTATTTTGATCATAAATCATTGAAAATAAGCACTTTTTGTTTACACCAAATTTGAAAAAAATTCCAATTCTTTTTAGCATGATATTTTGCTGCGAAAAACCTGCAGTGCCATACAAGAAGTTAACCAATTGATATTATAAAATTTTTTCTTTTCGTTCGAAAAGATGGGTTAATGCAAGGCCTGGCCCTCAGGGTCAGGATCTTTACTCAATTTGCCACATTGTTGACCAAGCACCGGTATCAATGCTCAGATTTTCTGAAATTTTCCCAGATACAACATGCTGTATTTTGGGGAATCCGGCCAAAAGCGACAAATAATAGACATATTCTGGGGGGTGTCAATTCCTAATAAAAATTTCTGAATGTGGACGATCTTAACGCCGCGGTCCACAGACCGCCAGGTACGAGCGTGCCTTTAAGAAACCACTTGTTGGACGAGTTCTATTTTCACACTAATCCTTTAACTGCCCAGGCCCGTGCAGACAATAGGATAGAGCTATCTTCCTTGATCGGTAATCTCTGCATTAACGCGTCCATAAGTTCGATCCTTTCTGACTCCCCCAAATTCGAGACGTATAATGGCGCAGGCCCCTGACCACCGAGAAACGGTCGCCAATAATCTTCGAAGTCAGTAAACTTTGTCGCAATTTCAATAGGATCTGTCTCAACTTCTGAAAAGCCGGCATGATGGAAAATAGTGTGCAATTCTTCAGCATTGGATTCTGGAAAACGATGACCTTCATGAAGGTTTGATGCATTTGGGTTTAGTTCAACAGCAACATCCCAAAAATAATTAAGAAATTCCATTATTCCCGCGTAGTCCCAGATATATAAAGCGACAGTGCCACCTTGTATGGTGACTCGTCTCATTTCCTCAAGGGCTTTTCCTGGTTCCGGGATGAAATTTAGTACTAAACCAGATACCGTTATATCTATCGAAGAAGCCTCAAGAGGTAACGAAAGCGCATTACCTACTTTGCACTTGGCTTTAACACCAAGCCGTTTTCTAGTTGTACCCACAAAACCTTCCGATTGGTCAATGCAAGTGACTATTTCCGGATTACACTTATCGATAATCGCTTCACTCAAAGCACCTGAGCCACACCCGACATCTAACCAACGAAGCCCAGAGCGAGGTGACAACCAATCTAAAAACAATTCTGCTACCCGCTTGCTCCATCTTCCCATGTAGTATTCGTAAGGATCACCTGATAGCCACGATTCTTTCATAATAAACTCCTATGATTTTTATACAACCAACAGTTAACTCACAGGGGCCCTTTTTTTGGCGTCCTGTACAGTTGTTGTTCGGCGCTGCTATGGCCAATAGAAAACTATGGTCCATAACCTTATATTTGCATAATGTTTGTCAAGAGTTAATATCCCGATGTGTTATTTAGCTGATATCATCTGCTTTTTCTGGCAAAAGGCATAAGCCACATATACGTGGTTTCTTGTAACCGTTCATAACTCCTCCTTAGGCATCGCCGGCCCCCATGTTCTTTTATTGCCATAACGATCTCAGCCCGCTCTCGGATTTTCTCCTTGTTGAGCTAAATGTGTTTTTCTAATATCTCACCAAATGACATCAAAGTTCTCCTTAAAGATTTTTCGGTGGGAGCCCGAAGGCTCCACATTAGAAGTCGTACCTTATACCCACTCCAACTGCATTTGACGCATCACGTTTACCACTAAAAATACCACCAGCCCCAGACCTATGATGTAGCCTGGTAATGAGCGTCCAACAAGGCAGTTGTTTGATGCCAAATCCAACTTCGAACACGAGATAGCCAAGTAGTTTGGGTGAATCAGGATTTCCTATGGCTTCCACTTTAGGTTGTGAAAAAGCATAGGACACGCCGCCCCCAAAGGCGACACTTGTATCCACATATGAATCCCAAGGAAAAGCTTTCCACCTGAATACTACAGGGACAACATTGACTGCCCAATGATCCTGATCTCCGAAGTGCTTTACTACTTGGCCTTCAGATTCTATCTGCAGTCGGTTCCATAATACGGCCATCTCCTTGGATATTGCCAAAGTGACCAGGTATGAATCAGAATATTCTGCCTTGCCAACAAAAGTATCACTGAGGGATGAATTTGACAATTTGCATCCATAAACTGACATAGCCCAATCACCTGCTTCGGCAGTACCAACAGCAAAAAGAATCAGTACAACAATAAGGATAATCTTTCTCATAATTCAGTCCTTTCATCGGTCGTTACACTCCATTTCGGTAGAGTGTAATATTCTATGATTATAAAATGTTGTATCACTATATAATATCCTAAACTGGACAAGCCAGAAGCAACTGCGGCAACCTTTTTGGTTCTGGCTTGTCCAGTTTAGGTTGTTTCTAATTGTTTTTCGAAAACTCAAATATCCATTATCTAACTGGATAACATACGAAAATTGAAAATATCCAGGGTAGTATAATTTTTCAAAATATCAACAACAACATTCATACTACCGTTCGAAATGGTTCGCAAAAATTTTTATTCAACTTTATACATAGTTGAGTTAAATGGGCCCAGCTCAAGTATCCTTGCATCAATTTGGATTTTCGAAATAATCATGTATTCGGATGATAGCCACAAGGCAAATGAGTAATGCCAAGGTCAACATAATGGTATGATTGACCGCTTTTTCTGAAATTATCCGACCACCACATATTGTGCCTGCCCTCAAAAGCCAAGAATTAATTTAATTGGAGATTAACTGTGCCGAAACCCCGCAACACATAGGCCAAGGCAAACCAGTAGATATAAGTGAAATGTAAAACACAGCTTTAAAATGGTTGCGACTTTGGTTGCGGGTCTTATCCAAAATAAGATGAAAAAAGGAACTATATAAAGAAAGACGTGTTGAAACAAAGGGCTATTATGGCATTTAC
>QKCF01000143.1 GCA_003246935.1 Sunxiuqinia sp.
ATCGTGAGCTCCTTTTGCGAAAATCTGGAATTCCCATTGTCCGGCAGCAACCTCAGCGTTGATACCTTCTACGTTCAAACCAGCTTCCAAACAAACATCGAAGTGTTCTTCAACGATTTCACGTCCGTAAGCCGCATTAGCGCCAACGCCACAATAGTAAGGACCTTGTGGGCCAGGGAAACCACCTGCAGGGAAACCTAAAGGTAATTTTGTATCTACGTCATACAGGAAATATTCTTGTTCAAAACCGAACCAGTAGTCATCATCATCTTTAGCGATAGTTGCACGACCATTTGTTACGTGTGGAGTACCATCTGCATTTAATACCTCACACATTACAACGTATGCATTTTTACGAGTTACGTCAGGATAACATGCAACTGGTTTCAATAAACAGTCTGAGCTTCCACCTTCTGCTTGTTCAGTTGAAGAACCGTCGAAAGCCCACATTTTAAGGTCTTCAACTTTTCCATCGAAACCATCTTTTGACATCATGGTTTTTGCTCTTAAAGTCTGGGTTGGCTTATAACCATCTAGCCAAATATACTCCAATTTTGATTTCATCGTGTAACAAATTATAAGTTAATGATTTATTTTTCTTAAAATTTATCGTCAAAAATAGAACAGGATGACAAATCTATAAATAAAAAACTAACTTCTGAATAAAAGTTAATAATAAATTCATATTAAATTCGTTTTCAATTTCAACCTATTTTTCGACGGGGTATGAGTCCAAAATTATAAATTTATTCTGTACCTCACACAGTAAATTAGCCGGAGGTTTAAATTATTTTTGTGTGTTTCGAGCCTCACCCCCTCATTTCGTCGAGGCTCTTACTATCGTATAAAACACAAGCCCTTCATACCACTATTTTTAAAGACAATTAGATACATTTTCCCATTTACAAAAGCTACCTCAACTCTTTTTGTTTTCCTTAAACCCGATATTTCGATATTTTTGTTTCCGGAAGAAAAAATATCAATCAAATTGGCAAAAAGGGAATCTAAAACAAAAAACAAAGGCGCGGCAGGACATCATCGCAAAATGGGCGAAGATTTTTTGGCAATAAACCTGCAAAAGGACGGTGTTTTTGAAACGAAAAGCGGACTTCAATATTTAATAGTAGAAGAAACCAGCGGCGCTAAACCTGATGAATGGTCGACCATACGAATACACCAACGAGCACAATTATTAGACGGAAAAATACTGGAAGACACTTACCGGCAAAATAAACCGGACGAAGTTGCCCTAAACGAGATGATAGAAGGGCTTCAGGAAGGACTTCAACTCATGAGTATCGGAAGCCGGTTCAAATTTTGGGTACCGGCTGATTTGGCTTGGGGACGCAAAGGAACTTCGAACAAAATTCCACCCTATGCGGTATTGGCCTTCGACATTCGTTTGGTAGAAATACTCTAAATCGGAGAAAAAGCAAAGACTGCCCTTCCGGACAGCCTTTATATTATAGCATAGATCCTTTATTACTTAATCAGATCGAATCCACAGAATGGAACCAAAACTTCAGGTACTTTAATACCTTCGGCTGTTTGGTTATTTTCGAGCAAGGCAGCAACAATACGCGGCAAAGCTAATGCACTACCATTTAATGTATGTGCAATAACCGGCTTTTTAGTTTCCTCGTCGCGATAACGCAATTTCAAACGGTTAGCCTGGAACGATTCAAAGTTTGATACAGAGCTAACTTCCAACCATTTCTCCTGAGCTGCCGAGTACACCTCAAAGTCATAAGTTAACGCTGAAGTAAAACTCATATCACCACCACACAAACGAAGGATTCGATAAGGTAAGCCCAATTTCTGAACCAGCCCCTCAACGTGAGCAACCATCTCTCCCAGGATTTCATAACTCTTATCAGGATGAGCGACCTGCACAATCTCAACTTTATCAAATTGATGCAAACGGTTCAAACCACGAACATCTTTTCCATACGACCCGGCTTCGCGACGGAAGCAAGCACTGTAAGCTGTATTTTTAATCGGCAACTCTTTTGCCTCTACAATCACGTCGCGATATAAGTTTGTAACAGGCACCTCGGCGGTTGGAATCAAATACAGATTATCCTCGGTTACGTGATACATCTGCCCTTCCTTATCAGGCAACTGACCTGTACCAAAACCGCTATCTTCGTTAACCACCAATGGTGGCATAATTTCCAAATAACCAGCCTTTTCTGCTTCATTCAAAAAGAAGTTGATCAAAGCACGTTGCAATCGAGAACCTTTCCCTTTATAGACAGGAAATCCAGCCCCTGTAATTTTCACTCCTAATTCAAAATCAATCAGATCGTATTTTGAAGCCAATTCCCAGTGTGGCAATTTATTCTCTGCCAACGCCGGTATTTCACCTCCTGTTTTCACAATCTCGTTATCCTCTGCAGCTTTACCTGCAGGCACGATATCGGCAGGAATATTTGGCAACTGTACCTGTAGTGCAAACACTTGGTTATCAATCGTTGCAAATTCTTCATCCAGTTGCTTAATGCTGTCCTTCAGCTCCGAGGTGCGTTCTTTTGCAGCATTCGCTTCAGCTTGTTTACCTTCTTTAAATAACTGCCCGATTTCCTTCGAGAGCTTATTCATCTCTGCCTTCGTTTGGTCAGCTTTGGCTTGAATTTCGTTTTTAGATTTATACAGATCAATAATTTGACCAACTATTTGACTGGCATCGAAGTTTTTCTTTTTCAGCTTTTCAATTACCAGCTCAGGGTTTTCCTGGATAAAGCGTAAGTTGAGCATAAGTCACAGAATTTATGGTCGCAGACCTATTGTTGTGTTTATTTTTTCAATTTGCTTGGCAAATGTATAAAATAAAAATCTCCTGCCTCAAACAAGGCAGGAGATTCTCAATACGTATCTTTAATATCGTCTTAGTTTGCTGCCACTACGGGTTCAACAGACACATACGATTTGTTGTCTCTCTTCTTTTTGAAAACAACAGTACCATCAATCAGGGCAAACAAAGTATGATCTTTTCCCATACCTACATTATTACCAGGATTATGAGCTGTACCACGCTGGCGAACCAAAATGTTACCAGCTTTGCAAACCTGACCGCCGTAAATTTTTACGCCAAGTCGTTTACTTTCCGATTCGCGTCCGTTCTTCGAACTACCGACACCTTTCTTGTGAGCCATGGTTAATAAATGTTTTTAAGGATTATCCAATAATTTCTTCAATCTGAATTTGAGTCAAGTACTGACGGTGACCGTTTTTCTTTTTATAGCCTTTACGACGTTTCTTTTTGAAAACAATCACTTTCTCACCTTTCAGGTGTTCCAATACTTTCGCTTTTACTTTAGCGCCTTCAACAACAGGAGTACCAATTGCGATAGTTCCTTCGTTGTCAGTCAAAAGTACCTTTTCAAATTCTACAGTTTCGCCTTCAGCTGTTTCAAGGCGGTGAACAAACAATTTTTTGTCTTTTTCAACACGAAATTGTTGTCCTGCAATTTCTACAATAGCGTACATCAATTGAACGTTTAAAAATTTTGTCCGGAAGGCGGGATTCCCAACTAATGAACTCCTCTTTTTGAGCCTACTCGAAACTTTCGGACTGCAAAAGTAGATATTTTTTAATGACTACCAAAGATTTATGTAGTTTTTTCAGTACAAGACACAAACTTCCAAGTAGACCAAGCCGTTGGCAACAAGCTTATTAATATGACTACACATTGTTCGGCTTTATGAAACTTCTTTGCTCGAAGCATTGTAGAAGCATTATGGAAGGGACATTTTAGCTACCAAACAGCGTTAATAGACTAAAACAATTGTTATATTTGTTCCATTCATGCCCCGATGCTTTATATTTTATGCATAAAATTCGATTAAACATTTTAGGCCTATCTGTTAGTCAGACCCAATCCGGTGCTTATGCTTTGGTTTTAGCTGAAGAAAACGGTGACCGTCGCATACCAATCATCATCGGCCCGGTTGAGGCCCAAGCAATCGCGATCCAGCTGGAAGGATTAAAACCTCCTCGACCGTTAACACACGATTTATTCAAAAACGTAGCTCTTGCTTTCGAGATTAATGTTTCGGAAGTTGTTATCTACAAGCTTGAAGAAGGAATCTTTTTCTCGGAACTGGTCTGCGAAATGGGCGCTCAGGAAATTCGGGTTGACTCCAGAACCTCTGATGCCGTAGCGCTGGCTTTACGATTCAAATGCCCGATATATACAACCGAGGAAATTCTTCGGAAAGCCGGAATCATCTTAGATCCGGAGAGTCCTTCAGAAGTGGAATTTACACAACAAGTTTCTCATGAAGGCAAATCGGAGTCGGAATTTGAACGCTATAATGAACACGAGCTAAACGAAATGCTGGACGAATCGATCCGTAATGAAGATTACGAGCGAGCTTCAAGAATAAGAGACGAGCTCAATCGACGAAAAAAATAAGACGAAAATAATTCGCACTCCATGAAACAACTCACTCTTTGTGTTATGTTGCTGATTATGATATTCAGCGCATTGCCGACTTTTGCTACGACTTCAGTCCAAGGCGACACTGTTCGTGCAAACACAGAAACGATTGCTTCAGAACGAGTACCAACTGCAGAAGAGCAATATCTGTCGACGACAGAAGCCCCACAAAAAGCAACTTCCAACATTCTTTTAGCGCGCGACAAAAAACACAGCTTCAGCCTAACCACCATTTTCAGAGGTATTCTTGGCATACTTGTTCTGATTACTATTGGCTGGATATTTTCGAAAGACCGTAAAAATATACCGTGGAAAACGGTAGGCATAGGACTTGCCTTTCAAATTGTTTTAGCAATCGGAGTTCTATACATTCCGTTTATCCGTATAGGATTCGAGTTTTTTGGGCGGATATTCATCAAAATTTTAGATTTCACCCAAGCCGGAAGTGAATTTCTTTTCGGCAAACTCGTCGATACCAAGATTTCAGGAATCATCTTTGCCTTTAAAATCCTTCCGACGATCGTATTCTTCTCCGCGTTAACAAGTATTCTTTTTTACTACGGAATTATTCAACGCATTGTGTGGGCCATGGCATGGGTCTTTACCCGCTTATTAAAATTATCAGGGGCAGAATCTTTATCAGTTGCCGGAAACATCTTCCTCGGGCAAACGGAATCCCCGCTAATGATCAAAGCATACCTTTCGAAAATGAACAACTCGGAAATCATGCTGGTGATGACCGGAGGTATGGCAACCTTGGCCGGTGGCGTATTAGCTGCCTATATCGAAATGCTTGGTGGCACTGATCCTGCCTTGAAGCTCGAGTTTGCAAAACACTTACTCACCGCTTCTGTAATGGCAGCGCCGGCTGCAGTAATTTTCTCTAAAATACTGGTTCCGAATACCGAAGCCGTCAATAAAGAGGTTGCAGTAAGCAAAGACAAAATCGGGAGTAATATTTTAGATGCCGTAACAAACGGAACCAGTGAAGGATTGAAATTAGCGGTAAACGTAGCGGGTATGCTTCTGGCTTTTCTGGCATTAATTGCAATGCTGAATTATATCCTTGGTTTTGTTGGATCGCTGACGCATCTGAATGAAATCATTGCAACCAATACAGACGGACGCTTTACTGAGCTTTCGCTGCAGTTCGTGCTGGGATATCTGTTTGCTCCGATTATGTGGTTAATTGGCGTTTGTTCGCAAGACATCATGCTAGTAGGCCGCCTATTAGGTGAAAAACTAATATTAACCGAATTTATCGGTTATATCAGTTTATCCGATTTAAAGGGAACCGGAGTATTTATGGAGCACAAATCCATCATCATGGCAACCTACATCCTCTGTGGTTTCGCCAACTTTGCCTCCATCGGGATTCAAATCGGAGGAATCGGGGCCTTGGCTCCGGGAAAACGCGTAGTACTTTCGCAACTAGGCATGTATGCCCTACTTGCAGGCACACTTGCATCGCTTATGTCTGCAACAATTATAGGTCTTGGCTAACTAAAGTAGCCTTAAATAATATATTGAAAGATTCATGTCGGTCCAAAGGCTTACTGATAAGAATCTTTCTTTCCCCTATATTACGCAGAATCTCAGAGTTTTCAGGCAACAACAATAAGGTTACATTAATTAAGATGTTTTTAAAATCTTAACATATTGGTTTTGCACTCGTAACAGGGAGTAGTATTAATCAAAATATCTCCGTTATGAAGCAAATCAAATTTTTTGCAGAAATCTTGATGGTCTTTTTGCTTCTTGCCAGTTGTAATCAAAAACCTCAAATAGGTTTTTTAATGGATACAACCGCCCGGGAACGTTGGATAAAAGACCGTGATGCCTTTGTTGAAAAGGTAGAAGAAAACAAAGGATCAGTCATTGTAAAAGTCGCTAATTCAAATGCTGATGTACAATTCCAGCAGGCTTTGGAATTAATCAACCAAGGAGTTGATGTACTGGTCATTATTCCGGTCGACATGGTTGTCGCTGCCGGGATCGTGAAAATGGCGAAAAACAGAAACATTCCTGTTATTTCTTATGATCGTTTAATACGTGATGCTGATATCGATTTCTATGTATCCACCGATGCAATCGATATCGGAGAAAAACAAGCCCGGTTCCTAACAACTATTACTCCCACCGGAAACTATGTACTCATCGGGGGGCCAACGAGCGACAACAACTCCTACCAACTCTATTTAGGCTGGATGAATATCCTTCAGCCATTAGTTGACAAAGGTGATATAAAAATTGTTGGAAGTAAGTTTGTAAACCACTGGGATTCCGACGATGGGTACCAAATGATTAAAGACATAATTGACAAGGGTGAAAAAATTGACGCTATTATTGCAGGAAACGATGCACTTGCAAGCGGAGCTATTAAAGAGCTCCAGCAAGCCGATCTGGCAGGCAAAGTGTTAGTCGCTGGTCAAGATGCAGACGTCGGTGCCATTCGTAACATTATCCTTGGCAACCAAACAATCACAATTTACAAACCAGTAGTATCCATGGCTTACAATGCTGCCGACGCAGCAATCAAGATCGCTAAAGGTAAAAATCCATCCGACAATATGAGTTTTACTGTAAACAACGGACATAGACTGATTCCTGCTGTTCTCCTGAGCGGGCAAGTCGTGAACAAGCAAAATATCCGTATGACGGTAGTACCTGAAGGGTTTATTAAAGAACAGGAGATATTTGAATAATACTATCTTAAAAACCCTTTACCGAGGCGCGTAGTGAACTCTACGCGCTTCTTTTTTTATTCACTGTTTACTCCTTCAGCTAAAAAGGCTATCTTGCAAACTCAAAATTAGTTACTTCGAAACCATAAAAATATAATGAAACAATACCTTGATTTACTGGATCATATTTTAGAAAACGGCACTAAAAAGGAGGATCGTACAGGCACCGGAACTATCAGTGTTTTTGGTCACCAAATGCGCTTCAATCTGGCTGAAGGCTTTCCGGTATTAACCACCAAAAAGCTGCATCTAAAATCGATCATTCATGAATTGTTATGGTTCTTGTCCGGCGATACCAATATCAAATACCTAACTAACAATGGTGTTCGAATTTGGAACGAATGGGCCGACGAAAACGGAAATTTAGGACATGTTTACGGCTACCAATGGCGTTCGTGGCCAACACCTGATGGACGCCATATCGATCAGATTACTGAGGTTGTCAACTCCATCAAAAACAATCCAAACTCGCGTCGGCATATCGTCAGCGCGTGGAATGTCGGAGAAATTGATGAAATGGCTTTGCCACCATGTCACCTACTATTCCAGTTTTATGTAGCAGATGGTAAATTATCGTGTCAATTATACCAGCGGAGTTGTGATGTCTTCCTCGGAGTTCCATTCAATATTGCATCATACGCCTTGCTGACGTTGATGATGGCCCAGGTCTGCGACCTTGAACCAGGAGATTTTGTATGGACCGGTGGCGATACCCATATATACCTCAACCATATGGAACAGGTAAAATTACAACTCACACGGGAGCCAAAAGCTTTACCTCAGATGAAAATCAACCCGGACATCAAATCTATTTTCGATTTCAAATACGAAGATTTTGAATTGATTAACTACGATGCCCACCCACATATTCCGGGCAAGGTCTCAGTTTAAAGAATATAAAACAGCAACTCAAACTTCTTTTGAAAAGCAGCAATGATTCATCAGAATATTTCAATGATTGTGGCCATGGCGCAAAACGGCGCTATCGGTAAAAACAACGACTTACTCTTCCATCTCCCGGGCGATCTGAAACGATTTAAGGCAATCACAACAGGGCATACAATCATTATGGGGCGAAAAACATTGCTTTCGTTACCCAAGTGGCCTTTACCGAACCGCCGGCACATAATCATCACCAGCGATCAGAATGCTCAATTTGAAGGATGTGAAACTGCAAATTCAGTTCACGAAGCCATTGCTAAAGTTGAGGGAGAAAAGGAAGTATTTGTTATTGGCGGAGGCACAGTTTACGAACAGTTTTATCCATTGTGCTCCAAGCTCTATCTCACCAAAGTCCATCGGAATTTCGAAGGTGATACCTTCTTTTCCGTCTTCAACACGGATGATTGGATCATAGAATCGAGTGAAGATCTACACGATGAAAAAAACGATTTCGATTATTCTTACATCAACATGAAACGCAAATAAATTCAAATAAAAAGTCCGGCTCGCACCGGACTTTTCTATGTCTAATAAAGTAGTTTCCCCAGATTGTCAAATCTTTTCTGGTAATCATCCATCGCATGCCTGATCACGGTGTATGCTTCTTCTGCATCGTACAAGTGAGTAATCTCTGTATCCTTGTCGCGTCCCGGCATATCCTTGTAAGTTAAAAAGTAGTGCTTCAAGCGCTCAACAACAATTGCAGGAAGATCCTTCACATCTTTATAGCCTTCGTACACAACGTCGTTGTTAAGTACCGCAATAATTTTATCATCCGCTTCGTGACCGTCAATCATCCGAAAGCCACCAATAGGGCGAGCGTGAACCAGAATATCACCATGAGTAATATCTTTCTCGGTTAACACACAAATATCGATTGGGTCACCGTCACCTTTGATTCCAGCTTTCCCTGTCTTTTCCATACAATACGCGCCAACTGCATCGCCACAAAAGGTTTGCGGGATGAAACCGTATAAAGCAGGAACGACATTTGAATATTTTTGAGGACGATCGAGCCTCAAATACCCACTATCCTTATCGATCTCATACTTCACCGTATCCGTAGGTACGACTTCAATAAACGCTGTCACCTTTTCAGGAGCATTGTTCCCGATTGCGACACCGTGCCAAGGATGCGACTTATAACGCAACCCCATCAACCGACCGATTGGATCGGACAATCTATCTACCATAACTTTTTGTTTAAAACTTAACTGTGTAACCGAATAGCTGTCAAAATGTTTTTTGTCAGTTACAAGAATTCTCCAAAATTACGGAAAAGATGCTGCCCAACACATCCACATAGATCAAAATGAACAGAATTGCTAAGAATGAACGAAGTTAGTCATCGTTATCGGCTACAATCACTTTTCGACAACCTAATTTTCTTCGCAACTGTATTCCCATTATTATCAACCCTTTGTCAGGACACGGTCTCCTGACAGAGGGCTAGCCTGCATTTGATGAGTGTCCTGAAAAACGACACTATCAGCTGTTCGTAATGATCCAGCAATCCTGCTAAAGAAGAATGAGCTTTCACCGAGCTCCAAAGCTTCACTCCTGCACCGCACCAAATCAACATGTGACGCAACAGATATCTTTAACTGCCCCAACTTTCCCGATCCAAACTGCGGTATTGAATAGCCTCCGAGATATGATGACTCTCAACCGAGTCTAAAGCCTCCAAATCAGCAATCGTACGAGCTACCCTCAAGATACGATCGTAGGCCCGAGCCGAAAGCCCAAGGCGCTCCATAGCATTCTTCAGTAGCGTGTTACTTGTAGAATCAAGCTGAACGTAATCGCGAATTTGCCGTGACGACATTTGCGCATTGCAAAAGATTCCATCGTGTCCGCGGTATCGCTCGGACTGAATATTTCGTGCAGTTATCACCCGCTCACGAATAGCAGAACTATTCTCTGTTTCTTTTAATTCCGAAAGCTTTTTAAACGGCACAGGCACTACTTCCAGATGAATATCGATACGATCGAGCAGCGGGCCTGAGATTTTGTTCAGATATTTTGGCACCATGCCAGGAGCACAAACACACTCTTTCGTGGGATGATTGTAATAGCCACACGGACAAGGATTCATTGAAGCGACCAACATCAGGCTGGCTGGATACTCAACCGAAAACTTCGCCCTTGAGATCGTGATCTTCCGATCCTCCAACGGCTGACGCATTACTTCAAGCACTGTCCGTTTAAACTCAGGAAGCTCATCAAGAAAGAGCACTCCATTGTGAGCCAATGAGATTTCACCAGGCTGCGGATAAGTACCGCCTCCAACTAAAGCCACATCCGAAATGGTATGATGTGGCGCGCGAAAAGGCCGCTCCGTCATCAGCGAAGTATCCTTATCAATGCGCCCGACAACTGAATGAATCTTGGTCGTTTCCAAGGCTTCGTGCAAAGTAAAAGGCGGCAGAATGGTCGGCGGTATGCGTTTTGCTAACATCGTCTTCCCCGCTCCCGGAGGGCCAATCATAATCAGATTATGTCCTCCTGCCGCCGCAATCTCCAATGCTCGCTTCACATTCTCCTGCCCTTTAACATCCGAAAAGTCCAAATCCGAATGATTAAGCATTTTATAAAACTCTTCCCGGGTATCAACAATGGTTTGTTCCATCTCTTCTTCGTCATTAAAGAAGTCAACTACCTGTCGGATATCTTCCACACCATAAATCTTCAGTTTGTCTACTACAGCTGCCTCGCGGGCATTTTGTTTAGGTAAAATAAATCCCTCAAAACCTTCCTCCCTAGCCTTTATTGCAATTGGCAAAGCCCCCTTAATCGGTTGAAGAGTGCCATCCAGAGACAACTCACCCATTAAAACATAACGCTCCAATTTTTCAGATTTGATTTGCTCTGATGCAGCTAATACAGCAATCGCCAAGGGCAAATCGTATGACGATCCTTCTTTGCGCAAATCAGCCGGAGCCATATTGATGATAATTTTTTGCCGCGGCCACTTGTAGTTATTTAGCCGCAACGCTGCTTCAATACGTTGCTGACTTTCTTTCACTGCATTATCAGGGAGGCCGACCAGCGAAAATCGAATCCCTTGCGACACATCAGTTTCGATGGTTATCGTTGTAGCATCAATGCCGTGAACAGCTGAAGCGTAGGTTTTAATCATCATCAGTTATCGGTTTTGATCAATTCTATTTATCTTATCTAAATTTACGCCTATTAGTATTAAATCGCAAATTCATCTATCGGAAGGTTTTCCTATCTTTAATCATCATTTTTGAACGAGTTTATGCGCATTCGGAACAAACTTTACGAAATCATTTTTGAAGCCGACACCCCACAAGGCAAAGCTTTCGACATCGCCCTGCTACTAATCATTTTGGCAAATATTGTCCTGGTCATGCTGGAAAGTGTTCCCAGTATCAACCAGCAACATGGCGAAACTTTGCATATCCTTGAGTGGGTCATCACCATCATCTTCAGCATCGAATACCTTCTGCGCATTGCGGTTGTCCATCGGCCCTGGCGCTACATTCTGAGTTTCTATGGCATTATCGACTTACTAGCGGTTCTGCCAACCTACCTAAGTCTGGTTTTAGTGGGAAGCCATAGCTTGATGGTCATCCGGGCTATCAGGCTAATTCGGGTCTTCCGAATCCTGAAACTGAGCCGCTACACCCAAGCCGGCAACAACCTGGGAAAGGCGCTATGGTCAAGCCGTGAGAAGATCTTTGTCTTCCTTTTCTTCGTGATCAACCTCGTTATCATTGTCGGAACATCGATGTACCTCATAGAGGGACCGGATCATGGTTTCAAAAGCATTCCGTCGAGCATTTACTGGGCTATCGTTACCATGACGACAGTAGGCTACGGAGATATTTCCCCCCAAACGCCTTTAGGACAACTCATTGCTAGCATGGTGATGATTGTTGGATATGCTGTGATTGCCGTGCCAACCGGCATTGTTACCTCTGAAATTATTCGCGGCTCACGCAGTACAAACACACAAGTTTGTCCACACTGCCTACACGATCAACATGATAATGATGCAGTGTATTGCAAGAAATGCGGAGGTAAGCTAAACGAAGACAACTAGGCAGTCGTACAAGTAAATACAAAGCGTTTTAGTTAAAAGTTGTTTCCGTCAAGAAAAGGCCTTCATGGTCTGCCGTGATTTTTGTACTTTTGCTGATCAATCTAATATTGAAGTAACTATGATTGGAAAATTTTTCCATACTCCCAGAGCGAAGCAGTTCCATATTACAACCCGCTATTACGATGCGGAAAAGGAAGAATTGAGAGATCGGGAAGAACGGATTAAGTCGGAATTAGGACTGAATGAGAAAAAGGAATGGGATGCCAATCACCGCGCCAATATCCGCGGAACATTCAGACAAAACATGGGCGGTTTCTCCAAGTCTGCATCAGAAGCCAGACGCCGTTCTAATACACGTCTGATCTTTTTCGTTTTAATTTTAGCTTTAGCTGTTTACCTGTTTTTTAAATTTTAAAGGAATTCTGTGCCAGATATTATTCAACTGCTCCCCGACTCGGTAGCCAACCAGATTGCTGCGGGTGAAGTAATTCAGCGCCCGGCATCGGTAGTTAAAGAGCTGGTTGAGAATGCTATTGATGCGGGAGCGACACAAATCACGATCAATTTAAAGGATGCAGGCCGTACACTTATTCAAGTGAGTGATAATGGTTGCGGCATGTCTGATACCGATGCGCGCATGGCTTTCGAGCGTCACGCAACATCGAAAATTCGGGAAGCAAACGATCTGTTCGCGATCCGCACGATGGGTTTCCGCGGTGAAGCACTGGCCTCAATTGCCGCCATTGCCGACGTTGAGCTTCACACCAAGCAACACGAAAGCGAAGTGGGTACATTCATCAACATTGTTGGATCGAAAGTACTAAAGCAAGAAGTCACGAATTGCGCCAACGGGACAAATTTTTTAGTTAAAAACCTCTTTTTCAATGTCCCGGCAAGACGAAAGTTTCTAAAATCGAACTCAACTGAACTAAAACACATTATCAACGAAGTGCAGCGGGTGGCTTTGGCCAACCCGGAAATAGGCCTCTCGCTAATCCATAACCAGGATCAAATTTACGAGATGGCGACTGGCGATAATATTCGTAAACGCGTTGTCTCCATTTTCGGGAAAGCCATCAACCAAAACCTGGTTCCTGTGAATACTGAAACCAGCCTGGTAAGCATCAAAGGGTTTGTTGGTCAACCGAAGTATGCACGCAAAACCTATGGTGAACAATTTTTCTTCGTCAACAGCCGGTTTATGAAACATCCGTTTTTCAACCGGGCTGTGATGCAAGCCTACGAGAAAATATTGGCGCCTGACAGTTACCCTGCCTATTTCCTTTACCTTGATGTTAATCCGGACTGCATCGATATTAACATTCACCCGACAAAAACCGAGATCAAGTTTGAAAACGAATCGGCGATTTGGCAAATTATTCAGGCCTCGGTTCGCGAAGCATTGGGTAAGTTCAATGTCATGCCTTCAATTGATTTTGACCAGGCAGGAAGTATCGATATTCCGATTGCTCCCAAAAGCTTCGAAGGCATTGAAGCTCCTCGCATTGAAGTGGACCCAACCTACAACCCTTTTAATGTTGAAGTAAAATCATTCCCCAGCGGAACACGGGCAACAACGATCGGGAGCTACCAAAGCGCAAGCAGTAAACACGAGCAAGTGCAACATTGGGAAAAATTATACGCTGATTTCAACAAGTCGACCGACGAGGATGAAGACGAAGTCATCATTTCGTCTACTGCTATTTCGAATAATGAAGAGGAAACACAAAGCAAAGTTCTTTCGATTCAGCAAGAGGAAGCAAACCCAAGCCGCACTTGTTTTCAGTTTAAAAACAAATATATTTTAACGCCGGTCAAATCCGGGCTGATGGTTATTGACCAAAAACGGGCGCACGAACGAATCCTGTTCGAAAACTTTATGGCGATGCTTGCCCAACAACAGATGGCCAGCCAGCAACTGTTGTTTCCACATACATTCGATCTGGAAGCTTCGGATGCGGAAGTGCTGCGTTCGGTTATCGGCGATTTAAAAGCACTCGGCTTCGACGTAAGAGAAACCGATCCGAACCACTTTGTCATCAATGGCATACCGGGAATTATCGAAAACCTTTCGCCCATGGAAATCATTGAAGGTTTACTGGAGGATTTGAAAAGTACCGCAGTTGACCTGCAAGAGAAAGCGAAAGAAAAAATCGCAGCGTCACTGGCAACGGCATCGGCGATTCCATACGGACACCTTTTGCGGAACGAGGAGTTAAACCAATTGATCGATCAGTTGTTTGCATGTTCAACACCTAACTTCTCCCCTTCCGGCAAGCAAGTGTTAACGATCATGCCTGTCGAGCAGTTTGAAAAACTCTTAAAGTGACATTTTGACCTGTATTCGTTTTCTTTGTAAGAAATAAACAGTTTGGCAAGGCTCTTGTAAGTCTTCACCTAAATTTTGACTATGAATTACACGCGATCTCCATTTGCAAACACTCCCCCGGTTGTTAAAAACCTCGTTATTATCAATGTGCTCATGTTATTGGCAACCTGGGTTCTGCAAACACGTGGTATAGACCTGACTTCAACGTTGGGCCTTCATTATGTTGGTTCACCGGCATTTAAGCCTTACCAACTGGTAACACACATGTTTATGCATGCCGGTTTCACCCACTTACTATTCAACATGTTTGCACTGTGGATGTTCGGCCGTGTTTTGGAAAACGTTTGGGGTCCGAAACGTTTTTTCATCTTTTACTTTGTGACCGGACTAGGAGCAGCAGCACTGCATACCTTTGTTAACTATCTGGAATTTCAATCGCTTGCATCGCAAATAAGTTCTGATAAGGTAAACTTGGTGATGCAACAAGGTGTTGAGATTTGGCAGCAGGGACAAAACTACAAGGATCCGATAATGAGCCAGCTCAACGCAATTTTGAATATCCCTACAGTTGGTGCATCAGGTGCTGTATATGGGGTTTTAATTGGCTTTGGTATGTTATTCCCGAATACCATGCTGATGCTTATTTTCCCTCCAATACCAATTAAGGCTAAATACGCAATTGCCGGTATGATCCTGATTGAAGTTTATTTAGGCTTCGCCACCTCGGGAGGTAATATTGCTCACTTCGCCCACCTGGGAGGAGCATTGTTTGGATTCTTGATGGTAAAATACTGGAATAAAAACAGTAAACATTTCTTTTAAAGATGAACATTACAGACGAAATAAAGGAATCGTTCCGAAAAGGATCTGTACTCACCCGCCTCATTTACATCAACATTGGCGTCTTTGTACTGATCCGCCTGATAAACGTGGTTTTTTTCCTGATGAACGAAAACTTCACCTTGCTTAACTGGCTGTCACTACCCGCGTCGCAAGATGTGCTTTTGCAGCGCCCGTGGACCATTTTCACCTACATGTTCCTGCATTTCGACTTCTTACATATCCTTTTCAACATCCTGTGGCTCTATTGGATGGGGAAAATATTCCTCATTTATTTTGATGCGAAGAAACTGCTGGGCGTTTATATCCTTGGCGGTTTGTTTGGCGGAATATTCTTCCTACTGGGCTACAATTTATTCCCGGCCTTTGCCGACATCGTTCCTTTTTCACGATTACTCGGCGCGTCGGCTTCAGTGCTGGCCATTATTGCAGCAGTAGCCACTTACGCGCCCAATCACCCGATCAACCTGCTGTTCATCGGGCAGGTGAAGATGAAACATGTTGCCATCTTTTCGATCATCATTTATACCATTGGAATAGCAACGTCAAATGCAGGTGGCAACCTGGCTCACTTGGGAGGTGCATTTCTGGGGTTCCTGTTTGTTTACTTACTGCGCAAGAACCACGACCTGACTTCTGTAATTACGCTGTTGGCCGACAAACTGCAAAAGTTATTCAAACCCAAGCAACGGGTGAAGGTGAGTTACCGAAATACGAGTGCTACAACATTGGATATGGAGTATAACCGCCAGCAAAATCTAAAACAGGACGAAATTAACCGCGTACTCGATAAGATCAGTAAATCGGGTTACGACTCACTAACCAAAGAAGAAAAAGAATTACTCTTTAAAATGGGGAAATAATTACAGTCACCTGTTCTTTCGTCGAGGTCACCCGTCTTTGCAAACAATTCACCAACTCTTGCAGATGGTTCACCAAAGCTCGCAAATGATTCAAAATTCCCTGCAGTCAGGGGCCGAATAAGCCCGGACTATTCACCAGCCTCTGCGGTTAAATTTCAAAGGCTACAAACTATTCATCACTCCTCCCAAATAAGTCACCGATTCAGTCAATAGATTCACGGGGACCTGTTTCCAGTTCACCCAATCTTACTTCGAAATTCAGGGAATATTCGAAAGTGATTAACCAAGTATTCTCATTGTTCTTTTCGCTTTTTAATACGGAACCGTTTTCGAATAATTCGCTTCACCTCGCCTTTCTTCAACAAACGTGTTCCCGACCGGCGGCAAGCCGCTAAACTGGCATTCAATTCGAAGCCGAACAGCAAGACAAGCGAAATAAGATAAAGTAACAACAGCACCACCAAAAGTGCCCCAATAGAACCATACAGCTTGTTGTACTGACTGAACCGGGTAATATAGTAGTTAAACCCCATCAATACCACCACACTTAAAATAGTTGACATGGTGCCTCCGGCAGAAATAAAACGCCAGCGGATCTTTTTGGCCGGTGCCAAATAGAATAAGAAAGAATAGGCGAAAAAGAATAAAGCCACAATTACAACCCACTTACCAATACTCAACAGGTAATAGGTGAAAGTACCGCCAAGCAGATTATTCGAATCAAGGTAGTTAATGGTTATTTGACCAATGGTAATCAAGCCAATAGCTATTGTTAACAGGAAAGCTAAGATCATGAGTAACACAACAGCCATTAATCGCTGCATATACCACGGACGGGTTTCGAAAATGTGCAGCGAAGCATCGAAGGCGTTCATCATCGACACAAGACCGTTCGTTGAGAAGATCATCCCCATAAAAAAACCGAATGACAGCAAACCTCCGCGCGGCTGTGTGAGGATGTCCTTGATCGTTTCGTCAACTGCTTCAAAAGTATGTGGTGGCAACACACCCTGTATCAACATAAACAGTTCGTCCTGAAAATGTCGAATCGGGACATACGGAATGAGTGTAAACAGGAAAATTACCGTAGGAAATACGGCCAGGAAAAAGCTGAAGGCAATGGCCGACGCGCGGGTCGTAATGGCTCCGTTCTCAATACTTCGGTAAAAGAACAGCATCACATCGTAAAGCGGTACCCGATCAAAACCGGGTAAAGTCACCTTTCGCGCACGAATCAGCCAGGTTAGAAAAATACGTTTTAACCGATGTAACCGGTTGCCCATTCCTATTGTTTTTCAATTCTCAATTGATGAATCACCGGTTTTCCGTTTTCATTTTTCACAAAAAACGAAACCCGGTAAACCCCATTTGTCGTCGTCAGTTTACCAATAGCAAACTTCGAATCTTCTTTTCCGCTTTGATGGATGATTGAAAACCCGGTCGCCTTGTTCTGATTGAAAAAATTTGACACGATTTGCTGAGCCTGCGCCCGGCTATATACATCATCCTGATCTAAAACATACAGTTCAATATTCTGATTGAAATAGCTGGACAATGTAGCGGCATTTCCGGTTTTAAAGCTCAACACCAAATCGTCGGGTATTTGCGCCATCGTTAGCGTTGCGCTAAACAGCAAAGCCAGAATTGCCAATGTTATCTTTGTAAAGTTCAACTTCATTCTTTATCTCAATTTTCAATTCGTACTGTTCGTACGGTCAATTTACAATAATTCTTGTTTCATTCCAGAAAATAGCCCACTTTTAAACTAATGACCTCCCTAATAGAAACATAAATTGTACCAAACAACCGAGAATAGTAAATTTAGATATTTAACTTTGTAAAGTTAACAAATTTCCAACGCGCTTACACATGAAGATAAAGCTGCTTGTTATTGGCAAAACTGATAAAAAATATTTGAATGAAGGCATTGATTTGTTTCAAAAGCGCATTCCTCATTACTTGCCTTTTGAGTATCAAATCATTCCTGATATAAAAAACAACCGCAACCTATCGGAAGAGCAACAAAAGGAGAAAGAAGGAGAACTAATTCTAGCACAGCTAAAACCGGGCGATGAATTAGTTTTACTGGACGAACACGGAAAGGAATTTCGCTCTGTCGATTTTGCCAACTACATCGAGAAGAAGACGTTGAGCGGACTAAAAACCCTGATTTTCTGCATTGGCGGGCCATACGGATTTTCGCAACAAGTATACAGTGCAGCCTCGGGAAAAATAAGTTTGTCAAAAATGACTTTCTCGCATCAAATGGTTCGGCTTATTTTTTGTGAGCAGCTCTACCGGGCTTTAACCATTCTAAAAGGAGAGCCTTACCATCACGAATAAAGTGCCAATATGAAGATCCTACGAAAATATGCCTTTCTGCTACTATCTGCCCTGTTATTAATTCTCGGCGTTTTATCGCAGGAATTTGCTTTCCGGAAAGATCAGGAGCGAACGCTTAAAAAGCAGTTTGAGAAAGTTTTCCATGAAAAGCTCAGCACTTTAAACAACAAGCTCGACGAAATGTCGGAAACCCTGGAATCACCCGATTTCAACGGGAATTTGCAAAGTACATTCAACAATTTGTTCTCCTTGTATAAAGATGAGGGATTAGGTTTTCTTGTCACCGAAGGAAATGATCTTGTATTTTGGTCGAGCAATCATTTTTCGTTTGCCGGCATTTACACCGAAGACCATCCCAATAAATTAATCTTCCTCCCCAACGGTATTTTTTACTTCGATAAACGACAAGCAGGTAATTATACCATCTTTGGACTTATTCACATCAAGGATAACTATGCCATCGAAAATGAATTCATTCAGAATAAGTTTGACAAAGGCTACGATATCCCGAACGATTATTTTATCAAAAGTATCCAAACGTCGTTTGGCATTTCTATCCACGATAAAACCGGGAAATTCCTGTTTTCACTGGTCCCCGGTAAAACAAATTTGATCAGTAAAGCAGCATTAATCATTCCTTCCGTTTTTTTCCTTCTCGCCCTATTGTGTTTTCTGATCTTCGCAAGGCAAGTATTTAGGGCTAACAAAAACGAACATTTTGTACTTCGGATCCTGATCCTGGGACTTGTGCTTTTGGGCTTGTACTGGCTTCGGATCTTATTTCATTTCCCAAGAATATGCATTGGCTTTGATTTATTCGGCCCATCCCTTTACGCCTACTCAAACTGGCTCCCCTCGCTCGGCGATCTTCTGATCTTTAGCATCCTCCTTTTCTTCTGGAGTTTCAACTTTGCCAAAGATTTCACCTTATCGCGAGTAAGAAAAATTTATGAACTCATAGCTGCTTTTGGCTTCGTTCTTGTTTTCTACCTCACCATTAATTTCCTGATTGAAAACCTGATTCGTAATTCGAGTTTCACCTTTCAACTTAATCGCATTGACGATATCAACCAGTACAGCGTCATTGGCTACGTGATTATTGCACTTTTGTTTTTCTCGGCTTTTATCATAAACCTGCAAGTTGTGGAATGTAGTGAGCGCCACATTCGCAGAAAAGCATTTTTTTATGTGCACTTGGTGCTAATTCTCATTTTTGGAGCTTTATGCTATTATACCCGGGTAACTGAAGTCTACATCATCACTCTGTACCTAATCACCAACCTCTCGGTTTTCGTATTGCAGAAAACACAACTGAAACGATTCTCGCTTTCATTCATCATTTATTTTGTATCGCTTTACACATTCTTCTCACTGATCATCATCCAATCGAACAACAATGTTCGGCGTCAGCAAACACAACGGTTGATGGCCATCACGCAATACTCGGAGCACGATCCGGCGGCAGAAGTATTTCTCAAAGAAATACAGCAACAATTCAGTGTCGATTCCATCATTCCCGATCTGCTTTCGGCGAATGCTTACCAACAACTGGAAGACTACGTTAACCGAAATTACTTCAGCGGTTACTTTAAGAAATACGATGTATGGATTACTGTTTGCGACGGAAATGACAGTTTACTTGTACAACCCGACGACCAATTAGTTCCCTGTTACCCGTTCTTCGAACAAATGATTGAAGAATCAGGCACCGAAATTCCGGGAACCAGCTTCTACTACATGAACAATATGGATGGACGAATCTCGTATTTCGGCCGTTTTACCTTGCCATTGCCTTCGAAACCACTCGGACAATCCATTTTCATTGAGTTGAAGTCGAAACTACTTCCTGAAGGCGTGGGTTTTCCCGAACTGCTGCTCGACAAATCGTTACAGGAACCAAGCCGTTACCGAAACTTTTCGTATGCCAAGTACTACAAAAATGAGTTGGTGTACCTAAGCGGCGACTACCAATACAACTACTACATCAGCACTTACAACATCGGAAAAAGCAGCAAAGAGCTGATCATGCGCAGTTGGGACGGCTACGACCACCTGATTTATAATCTGGGGAATGACAACTACATCATTGTCAGTACAAAATCGTTTGGGTTTGGACAATATCTGGTTTCTTTCCCGTACTTGTTTGTTTTCTATTTTGTATTTATCCTGTTGGTTGTTCTCATTGGCAATACCAAGTACCGTAACCAAGCGTTGGTTTACGACCTCAAATTCCGCATACAAGCTTCCATTATTGCAATCGTCCTCTTTTCTCTTTTGCTTGTTGCATCGGGAACGATATACTATAACCTGCGCGAATACAAAAACAAGCACCAGTACGACCTGAATGAAAAAATGAAGTCGATTGCAGAGGAAATTAACCTGCGCCTGAAAAACGTGGATGAATTTACGCCCGATGTACTCGATTGGTTATGGCAGGATCTGGGAGATCTCTCGAACATTTTTAGAACCGATATTAACATTTACAGTTTCAATGGCGAATTAATTGCCTCATCGCGACCGGAAGTGTTCAACCGCGGAATTATTTCATCGAGAATGGATGCGCGGGCATTTTATGAACTTACGGAGAACTACCAGATCAGTATTACCCAACCCGAAAAAATCGGCAACCTCTCGTTCTTATCCATCTACGAGCCAATCATTAACAACAGGGGCGAATACCTGGGATTCATCAATTTGCCTTATTTCACACGAGGCGATGAGCTGCGCCAGGAAGTAACCACTTTCATCGTCGCATTTATCAATCTGTATGTGCTACTCTTCTTTATCAGTGTAGTTGTTGCCTTATTGCTTGCGAACCAAATTACGCGCCCTTTAACGCTGATTCGCGAGCGCCTGAAAGACATACAGCTTGATAAACAGAACGAACAAATCAGCTATAACGCTGACGATGAAATTGGAGCATTAGTAAAAGAATACAACCGTAAAGTTGAAGAACTATCTGATAGCGCCGAGCTGTTAGCACGCACACAGCGCGAAATGGCCTGGCGCGAAATGGCTAAACAAATTGCGCATGAAATTAAAAACCCGCTAACTCCGATGAAGTTGCACATTCAACATTTGCAACGAGCCAAATCATCGAACAGCGAGCAGTATGACGAAATCTTTAACCGGGTAACCAGAACACTTATTGAGCAGATTGACACTCTTTCTGATATTGCCACTGAATTTTCGAACTTCGCCAAAATGCCAAACGCAAAGAACGAAGTCTTCAACCTCGCCGAACGAATCAGGCAGGTTACCGACTTGTTTGACTCGGGCAAGTCAATGACGATCAAGCTGCAGCCCTGCAAAGTTGAAGAAGTCATGATTAAAGGAGATAAAGAACAACTCTCACGAGCCATTATCAACCTGATCAAAAATGCGACCCAATCCATTCCTGCCGGTGAAGAGGGTCTTATTGAAATTGGCCTTGATTGTAACGAAACCCATGCAACTATTTCAATAAAAGATAATGGTACAGGTATTCCGGAAGACATACGGGCCAAACTGTTCCAGCCCAACTTCACAACCAAGACAAGTGGCATGGGACTGGGACTGGCGATTGTGAAAAAGATTGTTGAATCGGCAAACGGCAGAATTTGGTTTGAAAGCGAGCTCGATGACGGAACGACTTTCTATATTGAATTGCCGCTTTATACCGAGAAAAACTAGACTATCGCGGAACCCACTACTTATGATAAACGCTCAAACATTCGAGCTTATCGGAAGCAGCCATACCATTTGGATTGCAACCGGGTTCTCCTTCGGGAATAGCAATGCCCAACTTCGAATAATAGTCAACCCAGGTTGGGAAAAACTCACCGCTTTGCGGATCTTTAAACGTCATTGGGTTCAACTGAAAGATACTGTCATTCCCGAATGCCTTATACACAAACTCGGAGCAATAATGACTCGAATCGGAAAGTACATAGCTGAAATTATAAGGTAAGCCAAGCATCTGATGTGCTTTAACCAAAGCAGGCCCAATTGCTGCTTGCCAAGGTGTTTTCAAACGATAAAGTACCGTTTGTATCGAGTCTCCTTCAGGTTTCAAAAATTCGCTTAGGCCAACACGACATACACCTCCATCGGGACTAGCAAACACAGCTCCATTGTCAGCGACTTCAACCATTCCAACATGTGAATAGTGAGTTTCAGCAGCTGTTTGAGTTACTTTATCTATTGCCACGGAAAGGCTGCTGGATGTCTTCCCCTGGAACAACAAATCACCAGATTGCAATTTCTCCTGATCAGTCGTGCCAATGCACGACAACAATACAACGCTGAGTAATACACTCATAGTCTTTAGCTTTGTCTGCATCTTTAAAATCTGATTTTCCCCCGGTTTGATTTCCGCTCAGCCTGCTGCTTCTTACTTTGCAATCGTTTCTCAACCGACGCTCGCGTAGGCCTTGTCTTTCTCCGTTTACGAACCGGCTTGAGCGCATCACGCAGCAATTGATAAAACCGATTAACGACCAGCTCCTTATTTTTCAGTTGCGAACGCTCCTCCTGACTCACTAGAATCAGAATCCCTTCAGAAGTAATCCGTGTAGCTAATTTTGTCAGTAAAACAGCTTTTTGAACCTCGCTCAACAAACAGGATTTCAACACATCAAAGCGCAGCTCAACCCGCGAATTCACCTTGTTCACATTTTGTCCGCCGGGACCGCTGCTCCGCGATGTTTGAAAAACAAACTCAGCACTTAAATCCGGAATATTAGCGACTTGATAATTCATGGTTCGGCAAAGATAAACCTTTACGTCTGACTCAGTCGCCCTTAGACCTTAAATTCGAGATGTATAGTCGTTTGGAAATCTTTAATATACTTGAAAATTTCGCGCAAGGTAGCTTGCTCGACCTTCGCCAGTTTGTCCGGCTCAACCAA
>QKCF01000261.1 GCA_003246935.1 Sunxiuqinia sp.
GGAACAAATTGAGGGCATTCGGAAAAGTAGTCAACTGGCCGCAAAGTCGCTGGTTATGATTGAAGAATATGTGAAGGAAGGGGTGAATACAGAATATTTGGATAATCTGATTAAGCAATTCATAAAAGATAATGGAGGTATCTCGGCAACTTTGGGATATCATGGTTATCCTAAATCTTCATGCATTTCACTCAACGAAGTTGTATGTCACGGCATCCCGAGCAAAAAAACAATTTTGAAGCCAGGCGATATTCTGAATATCGACGTAACAACAATTGTTGACGGATATTACGGCGACACGAGCAAGATGTATACGGTTGGTGAAATAAGCCCCGTTGCCCAAAAGCTGGTTGAGGCTGCAAAGCACTCGTTGGATCTGGGAATTCAGCAAGTGCGTCCAGGAAATCACTTTGGGAACATCGGCTTTGTGATTGGCCGCTATGCCAAGGCTCAAAAATTCAGCGTTGTTTACGAATTCTGTGGTCACGGTGTCGGAATCGATTTTCACGAGTCGCCACAGGTTGATCACATTGCACGTCGCAACTCAGGGCCAATTATGGCGCCGGGTATGACCTTCACCATTGAGCCAATGATTAACGAAGGTAAAGCCACGTGTAAGGTTGACAAATACGATGGCTGGACTGCCCGTACCAGCGATGGTAAGCTTTCTGCACAGTTCGAGCACACTGTTTTGGTAACACAGGATGGATACGAAGTATTGACCGACGTCTCGGGTGAATACTAAATTTAAAATATTTTATACAGAACTATCTGTTGGTTTATACAAATGCCGTAAATTAGCTTCACGAACTAAGGATTTATCGGCACGTGAAGAAATTTAAGCAGTTTTTCTACTATCTGGTTTCAAACGCAGATTTGAATTCCTATGAGAGCTTTGAGGATAAAAAGAAGAGTTTTCTTCTGCATTTATTCTCTTATTTTTTTCTAGTTCTCATGGTAAGCTTTATCGTATACAACAGTGTTACCGGTGACTATGCTTTTTTAATAGCCAATGCGTTTGCATTGCTGGTGAGTGCATTGCTGTACTACCTGTTTAAAGAGAAAAAGATGCTTCGCTTCGTAACGGCTTTTTTCGTTGTTACAATTATGCTGCTGACTACCTTCTTTACCCAAACCGGTGGTATCGATCGCACCGGGGTTTATTTTGCGCTGTTGATTCCATTGCCCACGATCTTGTTGGTTGGTCGCAAAAAAGGGCTTTTGCTATTGTTCGTTTTTGTTATTGTGAATGCTCTGGGATTCATATTTTTTTATGATGAATCGTGGTATCCCCACTATAATATGGAAAACGGAGTGCGACTGGGAATCATTTTCTTTTTGATTACTCTGATGGCTTATGTCAACGAGTATGCGTTTGAATTCCTGTACCGGCGGATTGAGAAGTTGTCGGAGGCGTTGGTGCATAGTCAGCAAAGCTTTAAAAACCTGGCGGTAAGTAAAGAGCATTTTGTTTCGTTGATTTCAAATAATCTAAGTGATCATATTGGTGGCTTTGCAGGTATCGCCAACCTGTTGAATGATGAATATGATGAGCTGGATGAAAGCCAAAAACGAGAACTGATTCGGACCTTGGCAAACTTCTCTCAGCAGAATTTCCGCTTATTGCAGGACCTGGTGAAATGGTCAACTACACAAACCGGCGCGATAAGTTACGAGCCACAGGCTTTTAAAATTGAAAAAATATACCGCGACGTCGTAGAGTTGTATAATCCGCAAATCGAAGAAAAGAAACTGTCATTCTTCCTGAAGATGAAAAGCAATTCGGAGGTTTATGCCGATGTTGATATGGCAGGAGCTATTTTGCGGATTTTTGTTTCTAATGCCATTAAGTTTTCGGAGGTTGGAGGCGAAGTGCGTATTGCAGCCGAAGAAGAAGGCGATAATATGCGCATCACTGTATCTGATAAAGGGGCAGGTATGTCGGAGGAGAATTTGTTGCGTGTTAATTCGGCTGTTCCGTTTTCGACAACAGGTACCTTTGATGAGCCGGGGATCGGAATTGGTTTAATTCTGGCCAAAGAGTTTTTGCAAAAGAACAAGGGGACATTTTACGTTGAAAGTACCTTGGGGCTTGGTACCGTTGTAAGTTTCACACTTCCACTTGTTGAATAGCATGTATCCCGTGTATTTGTGCGCTATTTATTTCATGTTTTTTACCGTAATTTAGTGTCAATACAGCTCTTTTATCGATTATCTTTGCAGCCGAAAAAGAGCAATCATGTCTTTGATTATTGAAGAAAAAGATCTCGATAAGTTTATCATGGTTGGCGATCGGGTACTGATAAAACCCAAGAACCCCATGTCAAAAACGCAGTCGGGCTTGTATTTGCCGCCCACGGTTCAAGAAAACGAGAAGGTTCACAGCGGGTATATTGTGAAGGTTGGTCCCGGATATCCTATTCCGGCAATGACCAACGAAGATGAACCATGGAAAGAAAAGCGGGAAGATGTAAAGTATGTGCCCTTGCAGGCCAGGGTTGGCGATTTGGCAATCTACCTGCACAAAAGTGGTTTTGAAATTGAGTTTAATAAAGAGAAATACATCATTCTTCCTCATGCGGCCATAATGATGATTATTCGGGATGAAGAATTGTTTCGGTAGTTACGGATTGTAATATGAAACGTTGAGTTGCAGGTGTAAATTTATAAATTGAAAATAATTACGCAATAAAAGTTTCAAATTATAACATGGCTGGTCTCTGATGAAGTTTTTTTAATATCTTTCGCCCGTTTAAGCCTAAATGAAGAACGAACTAAAAATAAGTATATAAATAACAGATAATGAATCCTCAAGCTGAAGAGTTAAACATCGTCATTCGCGAAAAAAATCCGGTAGTTTATGAAATGCTTTCGGAACGCGGTAAAAAAATCTTCTTTCCTAAAAAAGGTATCCTTGGTCAGACAGCAGATGCTAAGGGAACCCGCATTAATGCAACGATTGGTGCTGCAGTAGAAGACAACGGTACACCAATGCGCCTGGAAAGCCTTGAAAGCAAGATTGGTCTCGATCCTTCTTTGGTATTTCCGTATGCTCCAAGTTTTGGTCGTCCGGATATCCGTGCGAAATGGAGAAGCATGATTTATGAAAAGAATCCTCGGCTTGGCGATAAGTTAATCAGTTTACCTGTTGTTACCAATGCGTTGACACATGGTGTTAGCATGGCTGGTTACATGTTTGTTGACGAAGGTGATAAGGTAATTGTGCCGGATTTGTTCTGGGGAAATTATAACCTAATCCTGAATCATGGTTATGGCAAACTGTTTGAAGGTGGTCATCTTGATTTGGATGCCTTTAAAGCAAGTTTCGAAGAAGGTGGAATTGGTAAGAAGATTGTTATTCTGAACTTTCCCAATAACCCAACCGGATATTCACCAACAGTAGCTGAAGCTGAGCAGATGGCTGCTATCATTAAAGAGTCGGCTGAAAAAGGAAATAAGGTTGTTGTTTTCTGCGATGATGCTTATTTCGGCTTGGTTTACGAAGATGGAATCGAAACACAAAGTGTTTTCACTTACCTGAATGATCTTCACGAGAATGTGTTAGCCGTAAAAATCGACGGACCAACAAAAGAAGATTATGTATGGGGATTCCGTGTAGGTTTTATCACATATGGAATTAAAGGAGGTGATGCTGATTTCTATACAGCAATGGAAGCAAAAACAGCTGGTGCCGTTCGTGGGAATATTTCAAACTCAGCTAACATCTCACAATCGTTGTTGTTCGCAGCCTTTGAAGATCCGGGTTACAAAGCCCAAA
>QKCF01000279.1 GCA_003246935.1 Sunxiuqinia sp.
CCCAACCACTTCCCTGCAGGATCGGCTAACTGAAACTCGAGGGTGTCTGTCAAAATTTTGCCGTTGGGAGATTTGATGTTGATGAACAACCAAAGGTTACTGAACGCATAATTGCCGTTATTACGAACGTTGACATAGAGGTTGTGGCTGCTGATTGAATCTTTAAGGTCGACCGGAATAACAACAAGCGAGTCTTTGTTCCAACCTGCACTATCGAGGGTTTGATACGCTTCAAATTCCTTTTTGGGTTTGCAGGAAGCGATCGTAATAAGCAATGCAACGATGCTAATGACGAATTGTAATCTCATGTTGAATAAATCTTGTTTAGGAGATGAACATCAAGATTGAGATTTTGGTTTTCTCCGTCTGCGGTTTGCAGGACGTTGTCCTTTATTTTCGCCACCACCTTTGTTTTGGGGTGCGTTGCTTTCAGTTCTTCCTGAACTGGCACCACTTGATTCTTCCTGATTTTTTATCGGTCTTTTCTTCTTACGATTCCGTTTTGGTTTAGGCTGGTCGAAACGGGTCAAGCTATCCTGTGACAGTACATCTTCGAATTCCTTAGCCTTCTTCACAGGTTGTCGTGAATCACCATCCTCAATCAATTTTTCAGGCTTGTGACCTTTTTTATTGAGCAGGATAATTTCTTTCACACGATCAACAGGAACTGCCTGCGGACCGGAAAGACTTTTTTCACCTGTTCCGATATAGTACATGGTGCGGTTGAAAACATCCGCTTTCAAGAAATGGTATTGACTGGATTTTAATTCGAGCGGGATGTTGTTCGGAGGGAAATCTCGTTGAGCATCGATGTAAGCATCAACCTCGTAGTTGAGGCAACACTTCAGTTTGCCGCACTGGCCTGCCAGTTTTTGCGGGTTCAGCGAGATTTCCTGGAAACGGGCCGAGTTGGTCGTTACCGATACAAAGTTGCTCATCCAGGTTGCGCAACAAAGTTCGCGTCCGCATGGGCCAATCCCGCCAATGCGGCCGGCTTCCTGACGTGCGCCAATTTGCTTCATCTCAATGCGAATTCGGAATGATTCAGCCAGTACTTTGATGAGCTGGCGGAAGTCAACGCGACCTTCAGCGATGTAGTAGAAAATGGCCTTTGTTTTATCTCCCTGGTATTCTACGTCTCCAATTTTCATGTCCAGTCTCAGGTCGGCAGTAATTTGCCGTGAGCGGATCATGGTTTTGTGTTCCAGGCTGATGGCTTCTTTCCACTTGTCGATGTCTGCCTGTTTGGCTTTACGGTAGATTTTGCGGAAATCACCGTTTACCAATTTCACCTTGTGCTTTCTCACCTGGTGTTTCACCAACTCACCGGTTAGGCTGACAACTCCAATGTCGTGCCCTGGATTAGCCTCAACAGCAACAATATCGCCTACTTTCAGTTTCAGGTTGCTGTGGTTTCTGAAATATTCTTTGCGGGTATTTTTAAATCTAACCTCGACGATATTGTCGGCAGTTGCCATATGCACAACATCGCTCAGCCAGTCGTGAACTTCCAGCTTTGAGCATGTGCCGGCTCCACCCTTGCAACATCCCCGGTTGATTGTATAATTATCTTCCATAGTTGATTTATTAGTTCTGAGTGCCTTAACCAATAGCTGGTATAAAAGGAAAACAGGCTTCAAAAATAATCATAATTGCCGACAAAAAAAGCTGCAAATGATAGCCTTTGCGTTTTGTGCAGCATGTAGCGACTATTCTGTGTTTTTAGTTGATTAACCTGAGGTTTAGGAGACTTGAGTGTCCGAAATTTGCGATGCTTACGACCTGTGGATTCCTGTTATTTCCGAATTAGTTTGACGATGCGCAAAGCCATGTCGGTGAAAATGATGCGCGGATTACCGTTCATGCTGATATGCAAAACAGATTTCTCGAGCTCTTCGGTAATGGGCATGATGTTACGCTCGTTGATAAAGGGTGAAAAACGGGATGAAAATGCCTGTTCTTCCTCATCCATGTATACAAGCTTGGGATTTTTCAGGTTGTAAACGAAATTTTCGCGCACCTGTCCTAGCGCATAAAGCAAAAAGCTCTTTTGCCTCTCGCGACCGATCTCTGCTAACTCAGATACCCAATCGAATAATTCCATGAATTTACGACCATACGTCAATCGCATCAATTCCTTAAATTTCTCCAGATTAAAGCGATCCTGCGTTTCCGGATTTAAAAGATGCGTGACCTTTCGGTAGTTGCCCCGGCTGAGATGTGCAATTTGTGGTATGTTTTTCCCTTCAGCTTCCGGAATCAGACTAAGGTGCTTTATTAGCTCTTGTTCATCGATTGCCGGAATTTTGGTCAATTGGCAGCGCGAACGAATCGTTGTAATCAATTGTTCTTCGTTTTCTGAAACGAGTAGAAACAGCGTTTTGGATGGCGGCTCTTCGATCATCTTTAGCAGTTTGTTTGAGCAGGATTGGTTCATCTTCTCCGGCATCCAGATGATCATGATTTTATATTCCGACTCGTACGATTTCAAGCTCAGTTTTCGGATAATTTCATCACTTTCCTGCGAGTAGATCATTCCCTGCGCATTATCGGTGCCAATAAAGTTGAACCAGTCTTCGAGGCTGAAGTAAGCCCCATTCAATACCATTTTACGCCATTCTTCGATATAGTCGGTACTAACTGGATCTTTGAACTTCGGTGATTTTACAACCGGGTACACGAAGTGAAGGTCGGGGTGTGCAAGACGCGCAAACTTTTTACACGAAGGGCATGTGCCACACGAATCTTCGGCCTGTTTGTTGGTGCACGAAACGTATTGGGCATAAGCTAAAGCTAAGGCCAGGTTGCCCGATCCTTCGGGGCCGGCAAGCAATTGTGCGTGACTGATCCGGGATTCAGTAATAGTTTGAATGAAACGGTCTTTGATAGCTTGTTGTCCAATAATGTCGCGAAAAAACATAGGCTGATTTTTGAGTCCAAGCAAAAATAAGAAAATTCGGGTAAGGGAAGGGGATTTTATTATTGTCGTTAGAGTCACCGTTCTCAATTGTTTTCATGAGGAGCATTTCGTAAGATAACCGACGATGAACAGGCAAACCCGACAACTCTTCATTACCTCAATCTTAATAAATACCGTTTTAGAAGTTGGGGGTTTAAGTGTAGACTCTTCTTTTTTGTATCTTTGGGACTCTTATCAAAAAGAACCTAAAAATAATCTATTATGCAGACAATTGAATCGTATGATTTCTCAGGAAAAAAGGCGCTGATCCGCGTAGATTTTAACGTTCCTTTGAATGACAAATTCGAGATTACTGATGATACCCGTATGGTGGCTGCCCTTCCTACAATTAAAAAAATTATGGCTGAAGGTGGTTCTCCAATTATCATGTCACACTTTGGTCGTCCGAAAAACGGACCGGAAGATAAATTCTCAATGAAACACTTGGTTGGTCACTTGGCTGACTTGTTAGGTGTTGAAGTGGCTTTGGCTCCTGATTGCATTGGCGACGAAGTAAAAGCTTTGGCTGCTGCATTGAAACCAGGTGAAGTTTTGTTGTTGGAAAACCTTCGCTTCCACAAAGAAGAAGAAAAAGGTGACGAAGCTTTCGC
>QKCF01000214.1 GCA_003246935.1 Sunxiuqinia sp.
CTCCAACACCGAAACTGTACTTTCCTATTTTCATAACCGAATTAAATTTAGTGTTTGACTCTTTTTACTCTGAACACAATTACACGAAGAAACCGTGTTCGCACACGAAAATAAAACATATATTAATGCCAAGCAATTAATATCTGTCATTTTCATTAAAATATGTTTTAGAATATATTCTCCGTGTGCGGACACGATAATTCCAAATTTTCTGTAAATTTGTTTTCAGCTGAATTTAATTGTCAACCTTAAAATATACTGTCATCAAGACCACAAAAAGAATACGGATTAAAGACATTGCTGAAAAGGCCAATGTTTCGATCGGTACTGTTGACCGGGTAATCCACAACAGAGGGGAAGTAAATGCCGAAACCAAGGCAAAAATACTGAAGATTTTGGAAGAACTGGACTACCGTCCAAATTTATTGGCAAGCACACTCGCTTCAAAAAAAACGCACGAATTTGCAGTGCTTTTACCGGAAGTCTCCAATCCTGACGCCTATTGGAATAAGCCTCTGAACGGCGTTCGTGAAGCTGCGGCAGAACTGCAACAATATGGTGTTTCAATCAAACTGCATCAGTTCTCACAAAATGATCCTGCGTCATTTGCAGCAAAAGCGAACTTAATCATGGAAAGCAAACCAGAAGGAGTTGTATTAGCTCCATTCTTTTTTCGCGAATCCAATGAGTTCGTTGAGAAACTAAATGCTCAACAAATTCCATTTGTTTTTATCGACTCAAACATTTCAGGCAGGAACAAGCTGAGCTTTATCGGTCAAAACTCGTTTCAAAGCGGCATGCTTGCAGCTAAGCTTTTTGACTACTCTTTGCCTCCTGATGCAACAATCCTGATTATCCATTTCGGGAAAGAACTGGACAATCTCAACCATCCGAAACAACGAGAAAGAGGGTTCTACAACTATTTTGAAACAAAAACTGGTGAAGCCTTTGAAAAACTTTATTCTTTTGAAATCGAGACGGCAAACGATCCGCGTTTCTTCGAGATGATCGACAAAAAAATCGAAGAAATCGGTGGTGTAAGCGGAATCTTCGTTACCAACTCACAGGTACACCGAATCGCTGAGTATCTGGTCACCCGCAACATTCAGCACGTTCGCTTAATCGGGCACGACCTTGTTCGTAAAAATGCAGAGTTTATGCGTGCAGGTGTTGTTGATTTTCTGATTTGCCAGAGACCAGAAGAACAAGGACATCAAGCGATACAGACGCTTTTTGACCACATCATTCTGAAGAAACAGGTGAGAACAGACAACTACACCTCAATCGATATCGTAACCAAAGAAAACCTGGACTATTATAAAGAATTTAATCTAAGCAATTATGGAACCAATTAGTTTTAATGATCTCTCAGGAAAAGTTTGTGTAAAGTTTGTGTAGTAACCGGCGGATACGGTGTTTTAGGCATCGAAATGGTGAAAGCCTTGGCTTCAGTAAAAGCCAAAATCGCCATTCTGGGCAGGAACAAAGAGGCCGCAGAAAAAGCTGCACAGGAAATTAGTTCAACTTACGGAACAACTGCAATCGGAGTTAAAGGCGATGTTTTAGACCAGGAATCGCTTCAAGCAGCAAAAAATGAAATTAATACTCAACTCGGTGACATTGATATTCTGATCAACGGAGCTGGTGGAAACAGTCCTTCTGCGACAACAAAAGTTGAAGAATTAAACGATAGCAATATCGACAAACTCGAAGATTCATTCTTCGGATTAAAAATGGAAGGCTTCGACCACGTTTTTGATTTGAATTTCAAAGGCACATTGCTGCCAACCATGGTGTTTGCCAAGGACATGATTAAAAACCGCAAAGGTGCCATCCTGAATATCACCTCAATGAACTCATATAAGCCACTGACTAAAATTCCGGCTTATTCTGCAGCAAAAGCTGCTGTCAACAATTTCACCGAATGGCTGGCAGTGCACTTTGCGAAAACCGGAATCCGCGTGAATGCCATCGCTCCGGGATTCTTTATTACCGACCAAAACCGATTCCTGGTAATGGATGAAAAAACAGGCAATTTCTCAGCACGTGGTCAGAAAATCGTCAACGGCACGCCAATGGGCAAATTCGGAGATCCGGATGATATGCACGGTGCAACACTCTTTCTGTTGTCTGATCTGGCTAAATTTATTACAGGTATTGTAATTCCGGTTGACGGTGGCTTTAACGCCTACAGCGGAGTCTAATACGACCGATTTCTTTTCTAAACAGTTATTGAGATACAATCAACATTTTGACATTATGAATCTTCAATTAAAAGAGAATTTCAAATATTCATTATTGGTCCCCACGAGCATGGGGGTACGAATTACTCCGGTAAACGGACAGCCGGTTCACAGTAGCAATTTGTTTGAAATGCAAGCTACAAGTGCTGAAACTAACGTTGCTAGTATTGCTTCGTATTTAGGCCTCCCGGTTAAAGTTTTGACAACTTTTGTAAAAGGAAGCCCAATCGCAGCATTCATCAAAAGTAACCTGAACGCGCGCCACATGGATTACGAAGGTCCTGAAGTAGCTCAAGGCGATCCATGGGGATATCGTCACCAATTCAACATTGCCGATAGCGGCTTTGGTTCTCGCGGACCTCGTGTTCAAAACGACCGTGCCGGTGAAGTTGGGCGAACCCTAAATGTGAAAGATTTCGATTTGGAACGTATTTTCGGAGAAGAGGGGGTTCAAATTGTACACCTTTCAGGCTTAATTGCGGCCTTGTCTCCCGACACCAGCGAATTCTGTCTGCAAATCGCACGCACCGCCAAGAAATATGGTACGCTAATTTCATTCGACTTAAACTATCGGGCATCATTTTGGAAAGGTCGCGAAGAAGAACTGCGTAAAAACTTCAAAGAGATCGCAGAAGCATCTGACATCCTAATTGGAAATGAAGAAGATTTTCAACTATGCTTCGGCATTAAAGGACCCGATGCCGGCGGTAAAGCAATCAATGACGAAATTGAAGAATTCAAAGGCCTGATCAACAACGTGAAAAAAGCTTTCCCAAATGCACAAGTATTTGCAACAACCCTACGCCAGGTAATTAGTACCAACGAACACCTTTGGGGTGCTGTATTGCGTGCCGGTGGCGATTGGCAAATTGTTGAACCACGCAAGATCAACGTACTCGACCGAATCGGTGGAGGTGATGGCTTTGTTGGCGGCATGCTTTATGCCATCCTTAAAGGATGGGATAGTGAAAAATGGCCGCAATTTGGATGGGCAACAGGCGCACTGGCTACAACATTCCTTACCGATTACGCACAACCGGCCGACGAAGAGATGGTTTGGAGTATCTGGCAGGGTAATGCTCGCGTAAAAAGATAAGCGCAAAAGCCAATAAACAACCAGGCGTCTACTTTGGTTATATCCTATACAGAACTAAAGTAGACATCTGGTTCTGCACAGGTTTTAAATAGCTAAATTTTAGACGCTATGATTTATTATGAAATTGGCTCAACAAGCCACGAGTTAAGTAAAGAAGACCTGAAGAAAGGTTTATTTGCTGCACTCGATCAACTGCAAGGAGTAAACAAAGTTTTGGCCATTCCGCCTGACTACACTCGCTTGCCAAGTCGTTCGGGCGACTTGACTGAACTAACCTGGGAGTATTACGGAGAAAAATTAACCGACGTGCTACCTGCATTAGGTACACACTCTCCTATGACTCAAGAACAAATCCATCACATGTTTGGCAAGCTTCCAGAGTCATTAATCCGTCCACACGATTGGAGGAACGATGTTGTTACAGTTGGCACTGTGCCCGCTGAATTTGTGAAAGAAGTCTCTGAAGGAGCTGTTGAATTCCCTTGGCCAGCACAGGTAAACAAACTTTTACTCGAAGGTAATTTCGACTTGATTTTGTCGATTGGTCAGGTAGTTCCCCACGAAGTTGTGGGAATGGCCAACTACAATAAAAATGTTTTCGTTGGCACAGGCGGTTCCGAAGGCATCAATAAAAGCCACTTCATTGGGGCAGCCTATGGCATGGAGCGCATGATGGGACATGCTGACACACCGGTTCGTAAGGTGTTCAACTATGCTTCCGACAATTTTACTCACGATCTTCCAATATTGTATGTTCAAACCGTAGTGGGACTGGACAAAACAGATGGCAAGGTGAAATGCCGTGGACTTTTCATCGGCGACGACTTTGAGGTATTCGACAAAGCTGCAAAGTTATCGTTGGAAGTAAACTTCGAAATGCTCGATCGTCCGCTTAAAAAAGTGGTGGTTTGGCTCGATCCTACTGAGTTCAAATCAACCTGGCTGGGCAACAAATCAGTTTACCGCACCCGAATGGCAATCGACGACGATGGTGAACTCATTGTTTTGGCCCCTGCACTAAAGGAGTTCGGCGAGGACAAAATCATTGATGGATTGATCCGCAAATATGGCTACTTCGGCACGCCACAAACACTGAAAGCAGTTGAAAAAAACCAGGATCTTCAGGATAATCTGGGCGCAGCTGCTCACTTAATCCATGGTTCGTCTGAAGGCCGTTTTTCTATTACTTATTGCCCGGGTAAGAAGCCTGGAAATCTAACGCAAGAAGAAATTGAGAGTGTTGGCTTTATATATGGCGACTATGATGAGGTTACTGCTAAATACAATCCGGAACAGTTGAAAGATGGCTTCAACATCATGCCAGATGGTGAAGAAATCTTCTATATCTCCAATCCGGCTATCGGACTTTGGGCCTACCGGGAACGATTTAAATACTAGATTGCAGGTCTCCTGATTCAAGTTTTAGCACTTAGTCAAAACCCAAATCAGGAGATCAAAATTTGAAAACTCAATATTGTGAACTTGAAACTTGAAACGGTCAAATGGGGAATCATTGGCTGTGGTGATGTTACTGAGGTGAAGAGTGGCCCGGCTTTTCAAAAGACCGAACACTCGGAACTGATCGCAGTTATGCGCCGAAATGCAGAAAAAGCAGCAGACTATGCACACCGGCACAGCGTTCGTAAATGGTACGCCGATGCAGATCTGTTAATCAACGACCCGGAAGTTAATGCGATTTATGTTGCCACCCCTCCCGGAACGCACGCTGAATATGCGATAAAAGCTATGCAAGCAGGCAAACCAGTTTATGTGGAAAAACCCATGGCAACCAGCTTTGCTGAATGCCGCCAAATGTTGAAAGTTTCCAAGCAAACAGGAATGCCGCTAAATGTTGCCTACTACAGAAGAACACTAGCCGCGTATTTAAAAGTGAAAGAGCTGATCGATCAAGAAATCATTGGACAAGTTCTGACTGTATCGATCGTTCTTCACAAAGCAGCAGAAGAACGCGATCGCGATCCTGAAACTCATGCGAACTGGAGAGTAGATCCGAAGCTTGCCGGTGGTGGTTTGTTCTATGATTTAGCCTCACACCAGTTCGACTATCTCGATTTTCTTTTTGGCCCTGTAACCGAAGTAAAAGGGTTAGCATACAACCAAGCTAGTTATTATGTAGCAGAGGATACTGTTTCGGCTATCTTCACTTTTGAAAACGGCGTAACTGGAACAGGCAATTGGTGCTTTGTTGTTGATCAATCGGTTGAACAAGATAAAATTGAAATTACAGGAACAAAGGGAAAAGTAAGCCTCCCTTGTTTTGCTCATGGGGATGTTGAGCTAACAACAGAAAAAGGTATTGAGCGCTTTAATTTCACTAATCCGGTGAACATTTCTCACAATCTTGTGAAAAACGTGGTTAATTCACTTCGCGGAGAAGAGGAATGTATTAGTACTGGTGAATCAGCCGCTCGCACGAACGCCGTTTTGGAAGAGATTGTGAAAGATTACTATATCAGCAAAAACATTAACGGAAAAAAGCAAAATAACAAAGGAAGTTGTCGAATTGACTGATATGTTTGTGTAAACATTCAGTCTAATAAATTAAACATGAAATTCATTATTGACGATAAAATACCATACATCAAAGGTGCGCTGGAGCCCTTTGGTGAGGTTGTCTACTTACCTGGAGCAAAAACGACAGCAGATATCGTTCGCGATGCGGATGCCATTGTTACCAGAACCAGAACTAAATGCAATGCTGATCTACTATCCGGATCAGCCGTAAAATTTATTGCGACTGCAACGATCGGCTTCGACCATATTGATACAAACTATTGTGGAGAAGCAGGTATTGAATGGACTAATGCACCGGGATGTAACAGTAAATCGGTTGAGCAATACATCGCCTCTACCCTCTTTGTTCTGGCAGAAAAGCACAATTTTGAACTCAAAGGGAAAACCATCGGAGTGGTCGGTGTTGGACAGGTTGGTTCGAAGGTTGCACGATTCTGCGAAATTATAGGCATGAAAGTGTTACTGAACGACCCGCCCAGAGCAAGAAAGGAAGGCCCCGAAAAATTCGTCGGCCTAAAAGAAATTCAACAAGAAGCAGATATCATCACCTTACACGTTCCGCTAAATATGGACGGCGAAGATGCGACTTTTCACCTGGCCAATCAGGAGTTCTTCAACAACCTTCCAAATAAGCCTTTTGTAATCAACTCGTGCAGGGGTGAAATTGTCGACAGCCGAGCAGCTAAGGTAGCACTCAATCAGAAATTAATCACCGGTTTAGTATTGGATTGTTGGGAAAACGAACCTGACATTGACCTCGACCTATTAGCTGGATGTGAAATTACAACACCACACATTGCAGGATACTCGAAAGATGGTAAAGCAAATGGAACAAGCATGAGTATTCAGGCCATCAGTCGCTTTTTCAAATTGGGCGTTGACGACTGGACCGCTCCAAATATTGAACTTCCTCAGCAAACAAAAATCGTGCTCGATGGTTTCATGTGTACCGAAGAGCAAATCATTGCCAAAGCTGTGTTAGCCACTTACGACATCCGTCACGACGATGCGGCACTTCGGGCAAACGTTCAGGATTTTGAAAAGCTGAGAGGCGACTATCCGGTTCGCCGGGAATTTCCGATTTTTACCGTTCAGGCGAAAAACATACCTGATGAAACGATTGAGAAACTCAAAGCGATCGGATTTCAAATTGAAAGCTAAAAACCAAAATAAAGGAAATAAATTCAAAATAATAAAAATGAAAAAATTAGCAGATATTGGCTTGATCGGGCTAGCCGTTATGGGTGAAAACCTGGTTTTAAACATGGAAAGCAAAGGATTTACTGTTGCTGTTTATAACCGTACTGTTGAGAAAGTTGACAAATTCGTTAACGGCCGTGGTGCCGGTAAAAACTTCATCGGTGCACACTCAATCGAAGAGCTGGTTGCATCATTAGAAAAGCCACGTAAAGTAATGATGTTGGTCAAAGCAGGAAAACCTGTTGACGACTTCATTGAATTGCTGATTCCTCATTTGGAACCGGGCGATATCATCATCGACGGAGGCAACTCACACTTTCCTGATTCAGTTCGTCGTACAAAATATGTTGAAAGCAAAGGTTTGTTGTTTATTGGAACAGGCGTTTCCGGCGGTGAAGAAGGTGCTCTTAAAGGCCCGTCAATGATGCCTGGTGGTAGCCCGGCAGCATGGCCTGCTGTTAAAGATATTTTCCAATCTGTCGCAGCCAAAGTTGAAGATGGTTCTCCATGTTGCGATTGGGTTGGTGAAGATGGCGCAGGTCACTTCGTAAAAATGGTACACAATGGTATCGAGTACGGCGATATGCAAATCATCAACGAAGCTTACCAAGTCATGAAAGATTTGATGGGTATGAGCGCTGACGAAATGCACGAAGTATTCAAAAAATGGAATACAGAAGAATTGGACTCTTACCTTACAGAAATCACTCGCGATATCTTAGCTTTCAAAGACGAAGACGGTGAGCCATTGGTTGAAAAAATTCTGGACACTGCGGGGCAAAAAGGTACCGGTAAATGGACAGGTGTAACGGCCCTGGATTTGGGTATTCCTTTAACGTTGATCGGCGAATCTGTATTCTCACGTTGCTTGTCTGCTCAAAAAGATTTGCGCGTACAAGCTTCGAAAGTAATCAGCGGTCCTAAAGTGGAATTCACCGGCGACAAAGCTCAAATGATTGAAGATTTGAAAATGGCATTATTTGGCGCAAAAATCATTTCGTATGCTCAAGGCTACAACCTGATGATGGAAGCTGCCAAAGAATATAAGTGGAACTTGAACTACGGTGGCATCGCCCTGATGTGGCGTGGTGGCTGTATCATCCGTTCTGCTTTCTTAGCCGATATCAAGAAAGCATTCGATGTTAATCCGGAATTACCAAACCTATTGCTTGCTCCTTACTTTAAAGAGAAAGTGGAAGCAGCTCAAGCCGGATGGCGTCGTGTATGTGCTACAGCATTAAGCAACGGTATTCCAGTACCAGCTTTGACTTCAGCATTATGCTATTTCGATGGGTTCCGCAGCGAACGTCTGCCTGCAAACTTGTTGCAAGCTCAACGTGACTACTTCGGAGCGCACACTTACGAGCGTATCGATAAACCTCGCGGCCAATTCTTCCACACAAACTGGACTGGTCGTGGTGGCGATACTGCCTCTACAACATACGATGTATAAGAACAACGTTTCTCTTTAACAGACATAATTTGAAAGCCGCTTTCCATTTTTTGGGGCGGTTTTTTTATGGGCTAAACTAGAGTATCTAAAAACCACCCGTGGTTTTTCCAATGCCCAATGTTATTATTGTTCTTCCCTAACAATTCCTTTACAAATCAAATTTTATGTGCTATCACTAGTCGACCGGCTTCTCTTTTCAATACTTTCGCGCAAATTTTTCCTCATGATCATTAGAGAACGTAAAAATTGGGCCCGAATGCTTCTTATCTGGCAAGGATCTGTCCTGCCAAAAATCACCCCCCGCTTGGTAATGCTTACTGCATTTTCAATTGTGATTTACCTTTTTCACGGCTCATTTTTCAGCTACAAAATAACGCTCAATCCGTCTGCCTTTACCTTACTTGGTGTAGCCTTAGCTATTTTCTTAGGATTTTGTAACACGGCAGCTTATGACCGCTATTGGGAAGGACGAAAGCTTTGGGGCGCCTTGGTTATCGACACTCGTAGTTTCATACGCCAGGTTCTGACCTTTATAAAAGATGATACAAATGAGAAAGCCATTTCAACAAAGGCTGTTCACCTGACCATTGCCTATACTTATGCACTCAAACATCAGCTTCGCAACACCGATGCGATGACCGATTTGGAACGTCTGCTGTCTCCGGATGAATGTAAACAATTGGCTTCCGTCCGATTCAAACCGGTAATGCTTCTTAAAATGCTGGGACTTCTTTTAAACAAAGCGGAGAAAAATGGTCAGATTGATTCGATCACAAAAATGGGAATCGACCAAAACATCGACCGCCTTTCGGGAATCGTAGGAGGCTGCGAACGTATTGCAAACACACCGATACCTTTTCCTTATCACGTTTTACTTCACCGTACTGTATATATCTATTGCCTTCTGCTCCCTTTTGGCCTGGTCGATACAATTGGTTGGATGACACCGATTATGGTATCCTTCATCGGTTATACCTTCATGGCGCTTGACGCCATCGTTGATGAAATTGCTGATCCATTCGGAACAGAACCCAACGACCTGGCATTAAACAACCTCTGCGCAACCGTTGAATATTCGCTATTAGAAATGGCCGATCTACCTGTCTCAAAGGTTGAAAAGACAGATTCGGGTTACTGCATTGATTAAATTTACCCGGAGACAAAATTTATTACAAAAAATAAACTTGAAAACACCTTAATACCTTCCAATACCCTCTAATTTGTAATCTTAAAGCTCGTCTGACAAGAAAATACTACTTTCTTTTTGCTTCTTCGTCGCCCCTTATTCTGACTAAAAATCGAATATTTTGATTAAAATCTGACTAAAAAATTTCGAATAACCTGCAGCCAACAGCCATCTAGGATAAAAATTATATCTTTAGCCTTTCGTTGCTCAGAATTCCAAAAATTAATTGTAGTTTTGCGCAATTTTTTAACACAAAAAGCTGGCATATCATGGCAAAATATTCGAATGAAGTTTCAAGAACCTTTAGTGAATACCTGCTTATACCTGGTCTTACTGACAAAAACTGTAATCCTTCAAATGTGTCTTTGAAAACTCCGCTGGTTGCCTACAACAAAGGCGAACAACCTGCTTTTGAGTTGAATATTCCATTTGTTTCTGCAATTATGCAGTCTGTTTCCGACCACAACATGGCAATCTCATTGGCTCGTAATGGCGGACTTTCTTTCATTTTCGGATCTCAGGCGATTGACACACAAGCCGAGATGGTTCGTAAAGTAAAAAAATTCAAAGCTGGTTTTGTTGAAAGTGACTCAAACCTCACTCCGGAGCAAACTTTGAAAGACGTGCTTGAGTTGAAAGCAAAAACAGGCCACGCCAATATTGCAATTACAGAAGACGGTAGTGCACATGGTAAACTTATGGGTATTGTTACCAGCCGTGATTATCGCCCTAGTCGCGACTCACTCGACAAAAAAATTAAAGACTTCATGACTCCGTTTGACAAATTGGTTACCGGAAAATTGGGAATCACATTGAACGAAGCAAACAATATCATCTGGGACAACAAGCTGAACAGCTTACCGATTGTAGATGAAAATCAAAATTTCCACTTCTTTGTATTCCGTAAAGATTACGAAAGCCACAAAGAATATCCACAAGAATTACACGACGATAGCAAAAAGTTATTAGTAGGTGCCGGTATCAACAGCCGCGACTATAAAGAACGCGTTCCTGCATTGGTTGAAGCCGGTGCTGACGTACTTTGTGTTGACTCGTCTGACGGTTTTTCTGAATGGCAGAAAGAAACGGTAGAATGGGTTAAAAATGAATACAAGGGTAAAGTGTACATCGGTGCAGGTAACGTAGTTGATAAAGAAGGATTTCTTTACCTGGCTGAAGCCGGAGCCGACTTCATCAAAGTCGGTATCGGTGGTGGATCAATCTGTATTACCCGCGAGCAAAAAGGTATTGGCCGTGGTCAGGCAACATCTGTAATCGAAGTTGCTGAAGCCCGTGATGAATATTTCGAAAAGACTGGTCGTTACATTCCAATTTGTTCTGACGGTGGTATCGTTCAGGATTATCACATGGTATTGGCCTTGGCGATGGGTGCTGACTTCCTGATGATGGGTCGCTATTTTGCCCGTTTCGACGAAAGCCCGACACGTAAATTAATGGTGAATAACCGTTACGTAAAAGAGTACTGGGGAGAAGGTTCAAACCGCGCGCGTAACTGGCAACGTTATGATATGGGCGGTTCTGAAAACCTAAAATTCGAAGAAGGTGTTGATAGCTACGTTCCCTATGCTGGTAAATTGAAAGACAACTTAGATATTACGCTTGGCAAAATGAAATCAACCATGTGTAGCTGCGGTTCAATTTCTATTTCTCAATTGAAAGACACCGCAAAAATCACACTTGTTTCAGCAACAAGTATTGTTGAAGGTGGAGCACACGATGTTATTTTGAAGGATGCAAACATGTAATTCGCATTTAGGACATATAACTCAAAGGCCGGAAATTCTCCGGCCTTTCTTTTTATCTAATCTGCAAACTCTTCTTTCTGAAATACAAAAGCTACCATCCCATTAATGAGATAGCAGCTTTCCCCATAAAATAACCTTCTACTTTCCTAATGAAACGTATCGTAAAAATTCGTCTCTTCTTTCTTTGCTGTTGAAAACTCCTCCATATTCAGCTGTCACGGTCGAGCTACTTTCATCTTCAATTCCACGCGATGAAACACACATATGCTTCGCATCAATCACAACAGCAACATCTTCTGTCTTTAATATCTTTTTCAACTCACTGGCGATCTGAACCGTTAATCTTTCCTGAACCTGAGGACGACGCGCATAGTAATCAACAATTCGGTTGATCTTAGACAAGCCGATTACCTGTCCGTTAGCAATATAAGCGACATGGGCCTTTCCGACAATCGGCAGGAAATGGTGTTCACAGGTAGAATTAAGGTTGATATTGCGTTCAACCAGCATTTCACCGTAGTTGAATTTATTTTCAAAAACCGAAATCTTAGGCTTATTCTCCGGATTGAGCCCGTTGAAGATTTCCTGAACATACATTTTGGCAACCCGTTGTGGTGTTCCACTTAAACTGTCATCTGTCAGGTCAAGCCCGAGTGTTTCCATAATATCGCGGAAACGATCCTCAATAATGACCATCTTTTCTTCATCACTTTTCTCGAAAGCGTCAGGTCGCATCGGGGTATCAATTGCTGTTCCAATATGGTTATCTCCAATTAGATCAATGTTCAAGTTGTTACTGACCTGAGGTATATTATTATGCCCGTTTCTCGAAACAGAGCCCGATTTTACGAATCCATCTACTTTCATAATCTGTTCCCTTTAAGTTTTCAATGATACTAAAACAGACAAAAAGGTTGTTTGTTTAAAGCCAACAGGGAAAGTCTAAACAATGAAACAAAATTGCAATCTTTATTTGCTTAGTGAGAATGAAAAATGCAGTAACAACCCGAATTACAGCAATAATAATTTTTCACGTCGAAGAAAGTTTGGAATTGTTAATCAAGGTTAAGTCGGGTTTCTATTTTCAGATAAAATGTTCCGAATTGCGTTTTTCATGCTAAATTTGCAACCACTAAAAAGAGAATCGCCCAAAGACTAATCAATTCTCTTTTTCGCTTGTTTTACAACTTTGAATTTGATTTCAATTATGGGTGTTTTAATCGGAATATTTGCGGCATTAGTTATCGTAGTTGGATTAGTTACTTGGTTATCGTCGAAGTTTAAAAAAGAAACTCCGGAAGGAACGGCAGAGAAGGCACCGGTCGAAATTCCGATCGATTGCTGCGGAGCACATGAGGTTTGTGAGGTTGAAGAAATGCTGAAGAATCCGACAGAGATTGTTTATTTTGAAGACGAAGAACTCGACCGCTTCCAGGGAATCTCCCCCGATCGTTACGATGACACCCAAATTGAAGAATTTCGCGACGTGTTGTACACCCTGAAAGGCGACGAAATTAAGATCTGGTTGCTCAGTATTGAACGACGCCAAGTGCAGCTTCCCAACATCCTTCGTCAGGAAGCACTGATGCTAATCGCTGAGGTTTGATGAAGCATCTTCAAAGAACAGTTCTTCTTTAATTTTTTCAATGCGATCAAGGGCATAATTAATATTCAGACCACCCTCGCCTGCCGCTTTTGCGTATTCGCGGTAATAGTGAAGCGCAATAACCTTGTTGGCGTTAAACTCCTCATAAGTCGTTGCAATCTCAAAAAGCAGTTCGTCTTTCGACTGATCAATTTCCAATGCTTTTTTGTAAGCCACAATTGAGTCTTCAAACTTGCGTTGCATACCGTAAACCTGTCCCAAATGGTGATAAATTTCAGCCAGGTAAGCTGGTGTAGCTGTTTCAACCGCCAGTTCCAAAAAACCGGCACTTTCTTCAAATTGCTTCAACTTTTTATAGCA
>QKCF01000102.1 GCA_003246935.1 Sunxiuqinia sp.
ACGTTCAGGTGAATGTTGAACAAAGGCTCTTCACCGAACGGATACAGCTGACGGTAGAAAGATGCGTAGTCTTCATCTTTCAAATCAACCGGTTTCTTAGTCCACGCCGGGTTCGGATCGTTAATTTGGTTGTCTTCTTCTGTTTCAACTTCTTTTCCTTCTTTCCAATCGGTTTTCTTTCCGAAAACAACCGGAATTGGTAAGAACTTACAGTATTTGTTCAGGATTTCTTCCAAACGGGCCTTATTCAGGAATTCTTCCGACTCTTCATTCACATACATGACAATGTCGGTTCCAACCTCTGCACGCTCAGTCTCCTCTAAAATATATTCAGGGCTTCCGTCGCATTCCCAGCGAACAGCTGTCGATCCCTCTTTGTAAGACTTGGTTATCACTTCAACCTTATGCGAAACCATAAACGATGAATAGAAACCTAAACCAAAGTGACCAATAATTGCATTCGCGTCATTCTTGTATTTTTCAAGGAATTCGTTTGCTCCCGAGAAGGCAATCTGATTGATGTACTTTTCGACTTCTTCGGCAGTCATCCCGATACCGTTATCCGAAACCGTGATGGTTTTCTTTTCAGCATCGAAAGAAACGCGCACTTTAGCATCGTCAACCGAAACAGCAGTTTCGCCGCGTGCCGCCAAAGTCTTCAGCTTTTGGGTTGCATCCACTGCGTTCGAAACAATCTCACGCAAGAAAATATCATGATCTGAATAAAGGAATTTTTTAATAATCGGGAATAAGTTGTCGCTCGATACGCCAATTTTACCTTTTTGCATCTTCGTTGTATTTTTAATATAGATTAAACTTCAATTTTTACAGCTTTCCATTTTTCAAAGCCTGTGCCAAGTTACAATTGTGACGATTTGTCATCTCTTCTAAAAAAAAACACAGCCACACCCACTTTCAGCCGGAGCATTAGTCAGAAAAAGTGACACTTTGGAATGCCAAATAAAAGCGACAAAACCGTCTTATTAAGGATATCGATTTGATTTTCTGTTCTTATAAATTCCGTCTATTAGTCATAGAATAAATCAGTTTGACACGTGTTGAATTCGTCTGTATGTTTGCATCAGATAAACTGAAAAACAAATATTTAAAAATTTAGAATATGTCACAGATTGGTAAACAAATCGTAGATTTCAAAGTACAAGCTTACGCAGAAAACGGATTCAAAGAAGTATCAAAACAAGACGTTTTAGGTAAATGGTCAATCTTCTTCTTCTACCCTGCTGACTTCACATTTGTATGTCCTACTGAGTTGGAAGATTTAGCAGATCTTTACGATCAGTTCAAAGCAACAGGAGCTGAAATTTATTCTGTTTCAACTGACACACATTTCGTGCACAAAGCATGGCAGGATGCATCTGCAACAATCAAAAAAATTAAATACCCAATGTTGGGCGACCCAACAGGTGTATTGTCAAGAGGTTTCAACGTAATGATCGAAGAAGCTGGTTTGGCTGAACGCGGAACTTTTATCGTAAATCCTGAAGGTGAAATCGTTGCATACGAAGTTGTAGCCGGTAATGTAGGGCGTAATGCGGAAGAGTTGCTTCGTCGTTTGAAAGCACTTCAATTTGTAGCAAGCCACGATGGTGAAGTTTGCCCTGCAAAATGGAAAGAAGGTGCCGAAACATTGAAACCAAGCATCGATTTGGTTGGAAAAATCTAATTGATACGTCAAGTTCATAACAACATTCAGGGGAATTAAGTCATTTAATTCTCCTTTTTTTATCCTTAAAGCCATGTTAGATCAAGCATTAAAAGACCAGGTAAAAGGGATCTTTGCCGGTCTAAAAAATAATTATACATTCCAAATTTCAGTCGCCCCCAGTCACCCTTCCAAAGCTGAATTGAAAAGCCTATTGGATGATGTGGCGTCATGCTCCGAAAAATTGGACGTTCAGGAAACCAAAGGAGAAGGATTTGCTTTTTCTATATTAAAAAACGGGGAGGCCAGTTCGTTTGTCTTCCGCGCAGTTCCTACAGGTCATGAATTTACAACCCTATTACTGGCAATTCTCAACCAAGATGGTATTGGTAAAAACCTGCCCGACGTCCTAATGGCAGAACGAATCAAAGGGATTGACAAGCCGGTGCATGTAAAAAGCTATATCTCGCTAAGCTGCACCAACTGTCCCGATGTGGTTCAGTCCTTGAACATCATGTCGATCTTCAATCCGAATATTCACCACGAAATTATCGATGGCTCAATCAATAAAGAGGAAGCTGAGAAACTGAATATTCAGGCTGTGCCAACAGTTTACGCCAATGGCGAACAACTACATGTAGGTCGTTCATCTTTGGGCGAGCTTTTGGACAAGATTGAAGCTCTTAGCGGAACCGAATTTAAAGCTCAGACTGCTCCACCCAAATCGTATGATGTAATCGTAGCCGGTGGCGGCCCAGCCGGCGTGTCGGCTGCCATTTACTCTGCTCGCAAAGGTTTTTCAGTTGCCTTGGTTGCCGAAAAAGTGGGCGGACAGGTTACTGAAACCGTTGATATCGAAAACATGATCTCGGTGCCCAAGACAACCGGAGCAAAATTAAGCGCCAACCTCAAACTTCACCTCGATGATTACGAAATCGACGTATTGGAAAACCGTCGTGTTACCAAACTCGAGGTGATTGATGGCATCAAAAATATTGAAACCTCATTGGGTGAAAAACTATCAGCTCCGGCCTTGATTATTGCAACCGGTGCCAGCTGGCGTAAATTGAATGTGCCCGGAGAAAGCCAGTATATTGGCTCGGGCGTTGCTTTTTGCACCCACTGCGACGGACCATTTTACAAAGGCAAACACGTTACTGTAATCGGAGGCGGCAATTCCGGTCTCGAAGCAGCCATCGACTTGTCGTCAATTGCTTCGGAAGTTACCGTTCTTGAATTTATGGACACGCTGAAAGGCGACCAAGTACTGCAGAAAAAAGTAGCCCAGTTACCGAATGTGAAAGTAATTACATCGGCTCAAACGCTCGAAGTGTTGGGTGACGGCAACAAAGTTGTGGGCATGAATCTCAAATACCGAAACGACGATCGTATTGAAAATCTGGATATTGACGGCATTTTTGTTCAGATTGGTTTGACAGCCAACAGCGATGTTTTTGCAGGCGTGGTTGAGACCAACCGCATTGGAGAAATCATCATCGACGCACACTGCCGCACCAGCCAGCCGGGAATCTATGCGGCCGGCGACGTATCACAGGTGCCCTACAAACAGATTGTAATTGCCATGGGCGAA
>QKCF01000174.1 GCA_003246935.1 Sunxiuqinia sp.
CAGGAAGAAAACCTACTGAAGCAAAGCCTGCCGGGCTACAGCGACTATATTCAGAAAACCGGCATGTTCATTCCTAAACTTTTCCGCCATGAAACAGATACCCATTAATGCCTTCCGCTTTTGCAAAATAACGGTCACCCTGTTAGTGTGGCTGGCATTTGCCTTCAAATCGTTGCCCTTGCTGATCATCGTCCTGTTGATTCTGGGATTCTCGGCCTGGCTCAAAATACAACGTGCACCCTTGATTGTCCTCTACTCCAAAACCATTGAAAAGATAAAGCCTTCGCGAATCACAGAAGTGCATGAAACCGGTTTACGATTTGCGCACAGTTTGGGCACCGTACTTTGCGCCATCTGCATCGGGCTGACACTTCTGTTTCCAACTGTCGGCTGGTGGTATGTGCTGGCCTTTGCCATTCTGAAAACCGTTTCGATGCTCGGCTTATGCCCGGGCGAAGCGCTATTATGCCCGGGCGAAGCGCTATACGCCTGTTATGCAGAAGGGAGCTGCAGTATCTTCAAAAAATGATCGACAACCACACATATCCGGACAACTGGGGGATCTTTCCTGTCATTTTCAGGATCGGCAAGCTCGAAATAAATTCCTATTCCTTCTTCGTAATTCTGGGATTGCTTGTCGGACTAACGGTGTACTACCTGTTGGCGAAACGCTACAAACAGGCCAGCGAAAACTCCTTTTATGTGGTGGTTGCGGGAGTGGTTGGCGGGATCTTAGGCGCCAAACTCCCTTACTGGATTTTCAACTACCAGGTTATTCTGGACAATTATCCGAACATCGGCCCAATCCTGTCCGGGCGAACCATTACCGGTGGCTTAATAGGCGGTACAATTTCAGTGATCTACATCAAACGTAAACTTGGAATAACCGATAAAAAGGGAAATTTATTTGCCCCGGCAATTGCCATTGGCGTGGCCATTGGTCGGATCGGATGTTTTTCAAGAGGCTGTTGTTACGGCACGCCAACCGACTTATTTTTGGGGGTTGATTTTGGCGATGCCGTTTTACGCCACCCCACCCAGCTTTACGAATTTGTGTTTTTCATCGCCTTTTTCATTTACGCCCTGATACGGATAAAAAGCGCACCACCGGGTTATCTGTTCTACGCGCTGATGAACAGCTATTTCATTCTTCGCTTTTCCGAAGAGTTTATTCGCTACAACGACCAGTTATTTTGGGGGCTGTCCTTCTTTCAATACGTCTCGATCGTTGCACTGCTCTTTATCAATTTGAAACAATACATCGAAAAAACCAAAAACCATGGAAGACTACTATCAACAAACGGGTAAAAAAGTCATAGATTTTATACTCGGCTTCATCATCAACTTCGCGATCGCAATGGCTTTAGGATTTGGCCTGGGAATTTTACTTTTTGGTGCAGGTTTAGTCAATAGTATGGCCGTGAAAATTCTGGTGTTGACTGTCTCAATCATTGTGCTAACTATTATTGAAATCATAGTCATCAGGAAATTCCTGAAAGAACGCAGGTATATAGGGATCGGTCTGATGGTCGGGATCGTTTTTCCGCTCCTGGTTGTCGGCTTTTGTTCACCGATATTCTTCGTGTAGCGTCAAAAAAAGATCGCATAGCTAAACAACTGACACCGTTTAGTGAACACTCTCAGGCTTACCCCATCGAAAACCGACTTTACCCAGTTCGGAACAAACAGCAGTTAGCTTTGAACCGACTCAAGTCGGTTCCGAGGTGACTCGAGTCGGTTCCAAACGAACTGCAGTCATCCTTTTCCTAACTCGAGTCAGTTCAGAATGAACTCGAGTCATCTTTTTTCTGACTCGAGTATGTCCTAAGGTGACTCCAGTCATCTTTGTGGGAACTCGAGTCGGTTCAGAACCGACTGCAGTCATCTTTGAAGTGGGGAGGGGTACTTCGGAAGCTATACAGGAGTTCCGGAACATTGGACAAATTACGTTTCAAACTTGCTTTTCGCCTTCTGCTTTCACTACCTTTAATGGTCAAAGTTTCGGCCGTCTGTGATTTACCCGGCTTCCAATCAGTATCGCAACCGGCTTTAAAACAATACGCCTATGAAATCGAAGCAACTCAACACCGATCTGTTTAAAGTTCAGGCTAACCAGAAAATCCGCTTGAAGAATTACGATCCGGCCTCGTGCAATGGTTTTACCAATCGAAAAGAGGCAGACCATCAGTTAAAACAGGACATTAAAGAGCTGGCCGATCTGCAATACCAGCTTTATGCCGAAAATAAAAGATCGGTACTTATTGTCTTCCAGGCGATGGATGCTGCTGGTAAGGATGGCTCCATCAGGCATGTGTTCAGCGGACTGAACCCACAGGGCTGCAAGGTCTATAGTTTCAAAAGTCCCTCGGCCAACGAGCTGGATCACGACTACCTCTGGCGACATTATAACAAGCTGCCTCCCCGTGGTGAAATCGGGATCTTCAATCGATCGCATTACGAAAATGTACTGATTACGCGGGTGCATCCCAAGTTTATTTTGAACGAGAACCTGCCGGAGATTCATTCGGTCGACGATATTACCGCCGAGTTTTGGGAAAGGCGCTACCGCCAAATCCGCGACTTTGAGCAAACACTAACGGAGAACGGAACCACCGTTATCAAGTTCTTCCTGCACCTGTCCAAAAGCGAGCAAAAGAAACGTTTCATGGAACGCATCCGCAAGCCCGAGAAAAACTGGAAGTTCTCCTCGGCCGACATTCACGAGCGCCAATACTGGGACGATTACCAGCTTGCTTACGAGCAAGCCATGAGTGCAACATCGACCGATAAAGCGCCATGGTATATTATTCCGGCCGACAATAAATGGTTTACCCATGTCGCCATCGGCAATATCATCGTGGATACCTTACAACAGATGAACATCCAAATGCCGGAGGTTTCCGATGAAGAAAAAGATGCATTGAAGAAGGCGAAAAAGAAACTACAGGCAGAATAAATCAATCTGATTACATGACAGGAACCCGCTTGTTCATTTTGGTGTACCAGATAAAGCCTTTCACATTGGGGTACCCGCATTTCTGAAGAGCATCCATGTAATCGCTCACCTGCTTGACGTACTTCATCGATTCGAACTCACCGGACTTGTAGTCGACCACAATCACCTCGTTGTCTGAAAGCATAATCCGGTCGGGCCTCTTTACTCCCTCGCCGGTAATGATATTATGCTCGTTCAGGATCCGATAGCTGCCATCGAACCACGAGGCAACCTCGGGATCCGCGAGCAAAGTACTCAGTTGCTCCTGCATTTCGTCGGCTTCCTCGTCGGTCATCATTCCTTTAAACACCAATTCCTCGCAAGCTTTTTCAAGTTGATCGGCCGTTTCAATACGCGACAACACATCATGCACCAATCGTCCCCGGTTGATCTTCTTGTCCTGCGAGTCGCCTGCTTCAAAAAAGTCTTCGTGGTTTTTCCGCAAGCGCAGATAGGCACTAAAATCCTTAAATTGAAAACGGTTCAGACTTAAGGCCGTATCCGATTTTTCCTTTTTTGTCTCACTAGCCGATAATTCGCCAATCTCCAGCAACAGCTTCTCTTCATCAAAATTCGCTGTCAGCGGACTGCAAAT
>QKCF01000079.1 GCA_003246935.1 Sunxiuqinia sp.
TGAAGGATTACGTCAAAGTTTTCCTGGCGCACGAAGACAAGCCAATTCTGTCGCTTAGTTCCATGAAAGCGATGGAGGAAAAATTGCCGGCTGATCATTTTATGCGTGTGCACCGCTCATTTATCGTCAATCTTGATAAAATTGAAGTGATTGAACGCAGCCGAATCGTCTTCGGAAAAACTTACATCCCTGTTAGTGATCAGTATAAAGACAAGTTTCAGGAATTTTTGAATCAGAACTTCTTGTAACTCTTGAATCAAAAGCTTGGAGTCTGGAACTCTTCTGAATATCTGGTTGAAATGATTCTCTTGTTTGGGATTGTCATAATCCTAAGGGATTTTGCCTCAATCCGATACTGGATTGCCTCAAAAGAGTTTAGAATCGGGTTCATCCGGAAGGTTAGAATGATTCTCCTGTTTGGGATTGTCATCATCCTGAAGGATTTTGTCTCCATCCGGTACCGGATTGCCTCAAAAAAGTGTAGGATCGGGTTCATCCGGAAGGTTAAAATGATTCTCCTGTTTGGGATTGTCATCATCCTGAAGGATTTTCCCTTTATCCGATACCGGATTGTCTCAAAAAGGTGTAGGACCGAGACCATCCTGAAGGTTAGAATGGCTATCCCCGATGTTTGTACTATCTTTGCATAAATTCATTCAAGACAAATTATGACCGGAAAAGATTTACGGATTGTATTTATGGGAACGCCCGATTTTGCCGTGGCTAGTTTGAAAGCCTTGGTTGAGGGTGGGTATAATGTTGTTGGTGTGATTACCGTCCCCGATAAACCAGCGGGCCGTGGTCGCCAGTTGCAGCAATCGGCAGTGAAACAATATGCCGTTGAGCAAAAACTGTACGTGATGCAACCCGAGAAATTGAAGAATCCGGAGTTTATTGCCGAGCTCGAAGCGTTGAAAGCAGATTTGCAGGTTGTGGTTGCTTTCCGCATGTTGCCTGAGGTGGTTTGGCGTATGCCTCGCTTGGGAACTTTTAACCTGCACGGATCACTGTTGCCGCAATATCGCGGAGCTGCTCCGTTGAACTGGGCGGTGATTAATGGAGACAAGGAGACAGGTGTAACAACCTTCCTGCTGTCGCACGAAATTGATACCGGGGCTATTCTTTTCCACGAAAAAATAGCTATCGGAGAAAAAGATACGGTGGGTGATATCCATGATAGTTTGATGGAGATTGGTGCCGGGTTGGTAATGAAAACAGTCGATGCTTTAGCTGAAGGCAATTATAAATCAATCGAGCAGGATGAAATTCAGTCAGAGAATTTGAACCCTGCTCCAAAGATCTTTAAAGAAGACTGTAAAATCGATTGGAACAAGCCGGCTGTTGAAGTACGCAACCTGATCCGTGGCTTATCTCCCTATCCTGCTGCATGGACTGAATTGGTTGATGCTAAAGGGAAGGTGCTGAGCCTGAAAATATTTATGGCTGAAATTGAACTGAATAATGGTGTTGTTCCCGGAACCCTGGAAACCGATGGGAAGAACACATTTAAAATTGCTGCTAAAGATGGCTGGTTAGTGATTAGTGATTTGCAGCTGTCGGGGAAGAAGCGGATGACAACTGCGGATTTCCTGCGCGGAGTGCACGAGCCGGAAACTTTTAAGTTGCAATAAAAGCCAAGATACTCTAAAAGAAAAATGCTGATGATCTCAATGAGATATCAGCATTTTTCTTTTTTTGAAAGTTATGCTAAAGATTTATGATCCTAGTCTCTTGGCGATTTGTCGTGCAGGTAAAGAACAGTGCCTGCTACTGGGCGCTCGCCGTAGCGCATTCGATTTAATCGGTATAGCTTCTTCAAGCGGATGCCAAAGCGTTGTGATACGTAATGCATGGTTTCATCTGCCAAAAAAACGTGTGTTTTGAAGTTTCTCAGCGCCTTGTTGCGTTTTGGAACGATATACAGAATCTCGTTTACCTGCAAACGGTGATTATCCGGTAGGTCGTTGTATTTATATAGCTCCCAAATGCTCATGTTGAACTCATCAGTAATACTTTGTGGCGTATCCCCGGTTTTTACAACAATCGATTTCAACCCGTTGCGGAAAACAACCTTGCGGGTTTGGTACGGATTAATCAGGTTTTTAGTCGATTCCTGGTTGTGGTTGTCGTTGCTTACGATCATGTCCAGTTGTTCGCCGTCCAGAACATTGTCGTAATCGTACAACTTAAAATCTTCAATAATTTTAATCAGCGATTCGGCATAATGAGTTGCCGTGGCGTATCCTGCTTTTTTCAATCCGCGAGCCCATCCTTTGTAGTCGGTAATATCCAATTGAAAAAGATCGGCGTACCTTGGGTTTGCGACCAGAAAGTCGCTGTGGTCAATGTATGAATCCTCCACCGAATTATAATGGCGAAAACATTCATTGCGCATATCATCGTCGTGATAAACGCGTTTGCCTGTCCAATTGCTTTTGCATTTAATACCAAAATGATTATTCGATCTGCGGCTAAGATCACTGTTTCCGTTTCCCGATTCCAAACAACCTTGAGCCAAGGTTATACTGGCGGGAATTCCGCAGCGTTGCATCTCGTGAATTGCTAATTTTCGGTATTTCTGAATATATTCTTCGCGGGTAAGTACCCGTTGTGCCAAACTTAAGATTGTCAGCGAACAAAGGAATAATAGTAAAACTGTTTTCTTGAGCATAGTTCTTGTCTTCAATAAAATAAATTCCTCACAAACCTCGTTTTTGCGCTAATACAATTTAAAGCTGTATTTTTGATAAAAAGCTTTCTGACAATGCGAACAAAAGAAATCAAAATATTGGTATCCGAATACAAAAATGCCGAAGAGTTAATAACAAACGATCGTGAATTAGTTTTGGCTGCAAGGGAAATTGCAGCTACAGCTTACGCTCCGTATTCGCATTTTAAGGTCGGTGCCGCACTAAGATTGTATGATGGAAGCATTGTTCGGGGAAGTAATCAGGAAAATGCAGCTACTCCCGTTGGTATTTGTGCAGAGCGTTCTGCTTTGTTTTGGGCTAATGCCAATCATCCGGATCAGGCCGTTGTGGCAATTGCTGTTTCTGCCATTGATCAGAAAGGAGAACATGCGAAGAATTTGAGCCCGTGTGGTATTTGCCGGCAAGCGTTGTTGGAAGCACAGCATCGCTATAAGCAGCCGATTCGTGTTATATTGGATAGCCGTGAAAAAATAGAGGTATTAAATAATGTGGAGTGTCTGTTGCCGCTCAGTTTTAACGGGAATTCGTTGAACGGTGTAAAATAAGAAACAAACCAGTCGATATAGAATGAAAAAACTCCGTCAGGTAGCTGGCGGAGTTTTTTAGTTATTTAGTCTTTCAAATCTTTAATCTGTACAAGTTCATCCCAAATGGGGTCACCTTTAGGAGGACGGGCTACGATGGTAATCGGTTCCTTCTTTACCGGGTGAATGAACTCCAGCTTACGGGCATGTAAGTGAATACCTCCATCCTCGTTGCTGCGTGCGGCACCGTATTTCAAGTCACCTTTAATATGGCATCCAAGAGTTAGCAGCTGTGCACGAATTTGGTGGTGACGACCGGTTTGCAGGTCGATCTCCAATAAGTGGTAGCGGTTAAGGGTGGCTTTGTGCTTGTAGCTTAAACTACACAATTTCGAGCCTTTCTTTTGTTTTGTTGAGGCAAAGCTTTTGTTCTTCTCTTCATCTTTCCATAGATAGTGCTCGAGTGTGCCTTCCTCTTCTTCTGGTAATATGTCGACAACAGCCCAGTATGTTTTTTTGATGGCTGTTTTATCCTGAAACATCTCGTTCAGTCGCGTAAGCGCTTTGCTGGTACGCGCAAAAAGTACGATTCCGCTTGTTGGACGGTCCAGGCGGTGAGGAGAGCCCAGGTAAACATCACCGGGCTTATTGTATTTCTTTTTAATATAGGCTTTCACCTTATCAATCAAAGGTTCGTCGCCGGTTTTGTCACCCTGTACAATTTCGCCACACGCTTTATTGACAGCTATCAGGTGGTTGTCTTCGTATATTACTTGCATACATTGAAAGTTAGAAGTTCCATGCTTTTGGTTCCAGGTTTCGCAATTTGGAACCTAAAACTTAGAACTGGAAACTGAATTAATATTGTTCCCGTTCGTTCGGGAAATCCTTCGATTTTACATCGCTAATGTAATGAGAAACGGCACCTTTAATATCTTCGGCCAGGTTTGCGTAGCGACGCAGGAAGCGAGGAGAGAACTCCTGGGTGAGGCCTAACATGTCATGAATTACCAGCACCTGTCCGTCAACACCATTTCCGGCACCAATACCGATCACTGGGATACGCAACATTTCTGCTACTTGTTTTCCCAAATTGGCCGGGATTTTTTCAAGTACTACTGAGAAACAACCGGCTTCCTCCAATAATTTGGCATCGTCAATCAGCTTTTGTGCTTCTTCTTCTTCCTTGGCACGTACCGAGTAGGTTCCATAGCGGTTAATTGATTGTGGCATCAATCCTAGGTGACCCATGATTGGGATACCGGCCGACAGAATACGGTTTACCGATTCTATGATTTCTTTACCACCTTCCATTTTTACTGCATCAGCTGCAGTTTCCTTCATAATACGGATGGCCGATTTTAAAGCTTCTTTGCTGTCGCCCTGGTAGGTTCCAAATGGCAGGTCGACTACAACTAATGCGCGGTTTACAGCTTTGCGAACTGAAACACCGTGATATATCATTTGATCCAAAGTCATTGGTAAGGTCGTCTCGTTTCCGACCATCACATTCGACGCCGAGTCGCCGACTAGGACCACGTCAATTCCTGCTTGGTCAACTAATTTTGCCATACTGTAATCGTAGGCGGTCAACATAGAAATTTTTTCTCCCTTCAGTTTCATCTCAGACAAAACATGAGTGGTTACCCTTTTTACTTCTTTATGTACTGACATCTCACAATAAAATTAATACAACATGCAAAGTAAGTAACTTTTATTGAATGTGTCGGTATCGCTAAGGGATAATGAGATGACATGTGTTTATATGTCGTTTTGTCATTTATCCTGTCATGCTTAAAAAAGAAGGTTGCAGCGATTGTGTCAATTTTTCACCCGAATTACCGAAAATTTCCTTGGCATGGTGATTGAATAAATGAGACCGAGTTCACAATTGAATTAGTAAGTAAAATTTAAAAACTATAGATAAAATGGGAAAGATTATTGGTATCGACTTAGGAACAACTAACTCTTGCGTTGCCGTAATGGAAGGTAATGAACCAGTTGTAATTCCTAACAGCGAAGGAAAACGTACGACTCCGTCAATCGTTGCTTTCGTAGAAGGTGGAGAACGCAAAATTGGTGATCCTGCAAAACGTCAGGCAATCACAAACCCACATAAAACGGTTTATTCAATCAAACGTTTTATGGGTGAAGGTTTCGGACAGGTTAGCAAAGAAATTTCACGTGTACCTTATACAGTAATTCAAGGTGACAATAATACACCTCGTGTACAGATTGACGATCGCAAATATTCACCACAAGAAATCTCAGCAATGGTTCTTCAAAAAATGAAGAAAACAGCTGAAGATTACTTAGGTCAGGAAGTTACAGAAGCGGTAATTACTGTTCCTGCTTACTTTAACGATGCACAGCGTCAGGCGACAAAAGAGGCCGGCGAAATTGCAGGTCTGACAGTTCGTCGTATCATCAACGAACCTACTGCCGCTTCATTGGCTTACGGTTTGGATAAGATGGATCGTGACATGAAAGTTGCCGTATTCGACTTAGGTGGTGGTACTTTCGATATCTCAATCCTGGAATTGGGTGACGGTGTATTCGAAGTAAAATCAACTGATGGTGATACACACCTTGGTGGTGACGACTTCGACCAAACGATCATTGACTGGTTGGCACAAGAATTCCTAAACGAGGAAGGTATCGACTTGCGCAAAGATCCTATGGCTTTGCAACGTTTGAAAGAAGCAGCAGAAAAAGCAAAAATCGAGTTGTCAAGTTCAACTTCAACTGAGATCAACTTGCCATATATTATGCCGGTTAATGGTATTCCAAAACACTTGGTGAAAACTTTAAGCCGTGCAAAATTCGAGCAGTTGGCTGATACGTTGATCAATGCGACAATGGAGCCTTGCCGTAAAGCATTGAAAAATGCAGGTTTGTCAGCTTCTGATATCGACGAAGTAATTTTGGTTGGTGGTTCAACCCGTATCCCTGCCGTTCAGGAAAAAGTACAGCAACTGTTTGGAAAAGCTCCTTCAAAAGGTGTTAACCCCGACGAAGTTGTGGCAATCGGTGCTGCGATCCAGGGTGGTGTATTGACAGGTGAAGTGAAAGATGTATTGTTGTTGGATGTTACTCCGCTTTCATTGGGTATTGAAACAATGGGTGGTGTAATGACTAAATTGATCGAAGCGAACACTACGATCCCAACTAAAAAATCAGAAACCTTTACTACTGCTGCTGATAACCAGCCTTCAGTAGAAATTCACGTATTGCAAGGTGAACGTCCAATGGCGAACGGTAACAAAACAATCGGCCGTTTCCACTTAGATGGTATTCCTGCTGCGCGTCGTGGAGTTCCTCAGATTGAAGTGACATTCGATATTGACGCGAACGGTATCCTGCATGTAGGTGCTAAAGACAAAGCTACCGGTAAGTCACAGTCAATTCGTATCGAGGCTTCTTCAGGTTTGAGTGATGACGAAATCAAACGTATGCGCGAAGAAGCAGCTGCAAACGCAGATGCAGATAAAGCTGCTCGTGAGAAAGTGGATAAATTGAACCAGGCTGATAGTATGATTTTCAATACTGAAAAACAATTGGCAGAGATTGGTGATAAGCTTCCGGCTGACAAAAAAGCTCCGATTGAAGCTGCATTGAATAAATTGAAAGAAGCTCACAAAGCTCAGGATATTGCAGGTATCGATGCTGCAACTGAAGAGCTGAACCAAGTATTCCAGGCTGCTTCTCAGGAAATGTATAATGCTCAGGCAGGACAAGCTGGCGGTCAACCAGGACCTGATGCCGGTGCTCAGTCAGGTAACGCACAATCAGCTCAAGATGGAGAAGTTACTGATGTTGACTTCGAAGAAGTCAAGTAGGGTACGATAAATAACAATTACGAATAATTGCCAAAGCGCAGTAAGTCTTTTACTTACTGCGCTTTTTGTTTTTGTTAAATTATTGTTTCAGGCGAATTTTCATTGAATTTTGGCCTATATTTGTACCATATCTGTACCGGAACTTAATTCACGACGAAGTGGAACTTATGAGTCCTTAAGGATAATGGTGAGACTTAAATGATGGTGAAGATGGTGATAAATAAAATTCAAAAACAATGTGAAGTATGTAACGAACTGTTCACTCCGAAGACGGTGACTTCTGTTTATTGTTCGAGGCATTGTAGCGATGTTGCATATCGCAAAAGGAAAGTACAGAAGAAAAAGGAAGATCAAAGGAGAGCTGTAATTGAAAGCATTCCAGATGACCGTCCTTATATTTCAGTACCGGAGGCAGTTGCTCTTTTGGGTATTGCAAAAAGCACTTTGTACCGACTTGTCCGCCAAGGAAGAATTCCGGCGATCAATTTAGGTACTCGTCTTGTGAGAATTGATCGTGTTACAGTAGAACAAATGTTTCCGGATCAACCGAAGACATTGCCAACAAAAGAGAATCCGGCAGTGAAATTATATCGTCTAGAGCGAGAGGATTGCTACACGATCGGTGAAATTGCTAAAAAATTTGGCATTTCTGATAGTTCCGTTTATAAACATATTCGTAAATTCTCTATCCCAATTCGACAAATTGGAAAATTTGTTTACGCGCCAAAAACAGAAATCGATAGTATTTACAACTCTAGATAATAGGAGGACACCTCATGAAAGAACTATCAAACACGAAGGTTACGGTGAGACTTCGGAAAGCTGAAGATCGCAAGGAGTGGTATGTTTATATTGAGAGCTATCCGGTATTTGTTCCCGGTAAAAGTAAACCGCAACGAAAACGAGAATATTTGAACAGGATAGTTACCTCTGTTGAATGGGATAAGAAGAGAGTGGCTCGTTCTTCTACTGATGGAGAGAAGACATACAGGCCCAAACGAGATGACAACGGTGTTGTTATTTGCAAAAGTGAGCTCGACAGAGAAACGATGTTGTATGCAGATGGTGTACGCAAGCTCAGACAGCGTGAATATGATAATGTTGATTTGTACAGTGATTCAGAGAAAGCGCTGTCAGAACAAAAAGAGCGACTTCAACAAAATTTTATCGATTATTTTGAAAGGTTAATTGATCGACGCCACGGGAAGAATAGTTCAAAGTCTATCCGAATTAATTGGGAACGAGCTCATGTATTTTTGAAACAGTTTGCCGGTGACACCCTTCTGTTTTCGCAAATTGATACCCGTATGGCCGAAGAATTTAAACAGTTTCTTTTGTCTGCTCCAGCGGGGCATAAGAAAAGTGGAACAATCTCACATAATACGGCTGGGACTTATTTCTCTATTTTTAAGGCTGCTGTCAAACAAGCTTTCATTGACGACTATTTGACTGTAGATTTAGCTGCTAAAATGAAAGGATTGAGGGATCAGGAATCGCGTCGAGAATATTTGACCGTTGACGAACTTAACACCCTTGCCGCGACTCCTTGCGAAAGGGATATTCTCAAAAGAGCAGCTTTGTTTTCTGCACTAACAGGATTACGTCACTCGGATATTCAGAAACTTCAGTGGAGAGAAATTAGCAAAAATGGGAAACAAACCTTACTCCAGTTTACTCAGCAAAAGACAAAGGGTGTTGAGTATACTCCTATATCAGAACAAGCCCTGGAACTTTGTGGACCTCCAAGATCCCCGGAGCAATATGTTTTTGAAGGTTTACCTGACCCTTCATGGATATCACGCCCACTCAAGCAGTGGATTACAGCTGCAGGGATTAAAAAAAATATTACATTCCATTGCTTTCGTCATACATTCGCTACCTTGCAACTGTCTAGTGGAACTGATATATACACCGTTAGTAAAATGCTTGGACATACAAATGTTAAAACCACTCAGATTTATGCTAAAGTAGTAGACGATAAGAAAAATAAAGCCGCACAGGCTATTCAATTGGATACCGTTAAAAATAAGAAAGACTAGAAAAGTCACTTCCCTGAGTTATGTTTGGCTTTTTTCTGTGTTCACGAATAGATCAGATGAAAATTTGACTGCTCTCAATTTGCAGTAGGACAATATAGTTCTGTTTGTTGAGGTTATGGTATTAGAAAATTAAATACAATATTTAAATAAGTAATGCACTCCGGTAAACATTTTGATTGGATTATTAAATATGTGTCTGTTTTCGTCGTATGTGTCATGATTGGTGCAATAGGCAGACTTTCAGTGATTCAACTTGGCTTCGACGAGTTTACAGCAAATATTAGTTTCGTGGTCGTAACATCTTTGATGGTTATAGTATTTGCGGTTGTTAGAACACTTCTTGAGGCTGTGTTTTTCGGAATAGGAAAGCTACTTTATTTATCTAAAAAGAACATGAAAGCACCTGAGACTAAATCTAAATTGGGCAGTGATATTGATAAAATTAAGGCAGAGCAGGAAAAAATAATAAAAGACAAGGTACAAGAGCAGAAGGAGAGTCTCATTGCTTATACCAAGAAAACGTTTGCTCCCTATATTTCCAAAGAAGACTTGATTCTGCTTTGTAGCTATATTGAAAAATATTTTCAAAAAGAACAAATATCGAAGTTACATCCCATACCTGTAGACGGGTTAGCACCACTTGATATTTACCATTTTGGATGGAATATCTGGAATTTCAAAAAAGTCAGCAATCAGACTGAACTTGCTTTATTCCTAAAAAGTGTATTTCAAGATGTACTCAAAGATGCAGAGGTTGAAACGATAAAGCGACATCTGAAAGACGACGAGTCAAAAGGAATCATCAAAATTGAGAAGGATATTTTAGCGGAATAAAGATTAGAAATTATCACCATCCGTAGTGTTTTTTGCGTGTTTTTTCTGTGGCATTACAAACACACTGAAAACACGGGCTTCATTTGCAGCATAACGATCAAAAACAAAAGTTATGAATGCAAATGAAATTTCCTTTGAGAATCTTCCGAAAGCAGTTGCTCATTTGGTCAACGAAGTGGCCGAAATAAAATCACTAATGGCAAAAGAGCATAAGCCATTAAATCCTCCCAAACGCATACCTATCGGTATTGATGATGCCTGCCGGATTATCGGCAAAGCTAAACCAACCGTTTATACCCTCGTTCGCAAGCGATTGCTGCCATGCTACAAAAATGGTAAGAAGCTCTATTTTTTTGAAGATGAGTTACTGGACTGGATTACCCATGGGAAAAAGAAAACGATTCAGGAGATTGAACGGGAAGCAAGCTCAGAATACCAAAAACGTTATAAAGGCCTACGAAGATGAATCTGTTCGAACTGATCACTAATTTCTGGCGAGTTGATGAACAGAAGAACTTTTCAGGAAACGAGACCCGATTGTTTTTCTTCCTGATTCACGTAGCAAATCGTTCGTATTGGCCGAAATGGATTGAATTTGCGGATAAACGAATGGTTGCTTATGCGAATATTTCGTTACAGGTACTGAAATCTGCACGGAATCGACTGAAAGAAGCTGGCTTGTTAGACTTCTCCCCAGGGGGTGGATTTAGGGTCAAAACTAAGTATCAGATTCTGACACCTAGGTCGAACCTTAAACTCTCACCATACAATAGTAAGACAAAAGACAGAAATTTTAATATCGATTCTAATGGAGAAAAGAAAGGATTTGTCCACACCGGAAGTGATTTTGACTAATCGTGGATTTTGTGGTGCTCTGCTTGAAGATGCTCAAAAAATTATCATCGATGAAAGAGAAAAGATAACCCAGCGGCGTTTGTTTCTTTCTCTGGAATATTCCGACTTCCTGAAGCTGTTTCTGACATTCGGAAGCATTTGCCTACTGAAGCGAAACCAAGACCAGAATTTTATCATTGATGATAACAACGAACCAATAATCAAACAGTTCTACTTTTATACGACCAATAATCCTTCCTTTTTTGGTGATTTAGCAAAGGGGATCTTACTGCAGGGCAAATACGGTTGCGGCAAGACTGTTCTGTTGGAAACCTATTCAATTCTTCATAATCACATTGTAAAAAAGTATAGTCTTAATTACCCCTTGCTGCTGTTTGTGAAATCGGTTGAATTGCAAGATCAAATTCGAAAGCAGTCGTTGGCAACATTTGTAAGAAGACCGCTAATCATTGATGAATTTGGCCGTGAACCCAAAGCGATTCAGGATTACGGGAATATTACCCGCCCCATTTCCGAGTTATTAAGTCTCAGAAGTGATGTTGGAGCGATCACCCATGGAACTTCGAATTTTGCACTGAACACGCTTTCATCTGATGAATTTTATGGCGGGATGATTGGAGATCGGCTTAAGGCCATGTTCAATTTTATCACCTTACCAGGTGAGAGCAGAAGGGGGTAAAATGAAGATTGAAAATCGAATGATGAGATTATTGGAAAGGACTCTATTGGTTAGCGAAGCAAGTTTGTGTATCGGTCAGACCGAAACCTTGCTCCGAGGAGCAAAAAACATCCCGTCGGTCTCAATTATTTTTAAATTCCATTTCAAATGAAAACAATTAAAAACAGAAATATAAATGGGAGACCAGCCAAAAAGCCTTCGGAGAAGAAGGCCTATAAAGTAACTCTCAAGATGGCTACTGAGGAGTATTATTCTCTTAAAGCTAAAGTAGGAACAGCTGGTGTAAACCGGAGTGAATTTATTCGTCGATGTATTCAGTCGGGAGTGGTGAAAGAGAGGCTTACTCCGGAACTTGTAGGATATATTCGCAAGCTTTCCGGTATGGCGAACAATATCAATCAGATCGCACGAACGGCTAATGCTGCTGGATTTTTGGAAGTCCAGAAACATTTGTTTTCGATGACTGAGCAATTAGATCGTTTGATTAAGCGTATTGAGGATGATTGCTAAAATCGTACAGGGGCAAGGATTCCGGGGAGCAGTGAACTATGTTCTCAATAAGAAGGATGCCGATCTAATTTATGCAGAAGGAGTGCGGTTAAAAGATAATGCATCCATTACACAGAGTTTTGTCACCCAAAGCAAGTTAAGACCAAACGTGACAAAGCCTGTCGCACATATATCACTGGATTTTTCGGTCCAGGATAAGGGGAGGTTGACAGATCGGTTTATGGTCGATGTTGCACAGGAATATTTGCAAAAGATGGGTTACGAAAATACACAGTATATTATTGTTCGGCATCATGACACAGCACACCCACACGTTCACTTGATAATAAACCGAATTGACAATGATGGCAGGAGGATTTCGGATCAGAACGAAAAACTGCGGAATTCCAGGATTTGTATGGGATTAACGAAGAAACACGGTCTTTATATTGCCGCTGGAAAAGAGAATGTGAAGGAACACCGACTGAAAGGATCGGACAAAGTCAAATATGAAATTTATAATGCTTTAAAATCGTCTTTGCCCAATTGCCGAAATTGGCAGGAGTTGAAAATTGAACTTTGGAAATCCGGTATTTCTCTCGATTTTCGGAAGAATGGGAATACGGATAAGATTCAAGGCGTGCGGTTCCAGAAGGATGAATATGAATTCAATGGTTCAAAAATTGACCGGGCTTTCAGCTATTCCAAGATTAATTATCAGTTGCAGCAAAATGCCAGGTTGATGCCTGTTCTGTCCTTTTCGGGTTCCACAAATAAGCTTCACAATGGGACGGCATTTTCTTCTTCATGGGGAACAGCTGCTTCTGTGATGGGAGATTTGTTGAATATGCTGAAAGCTTCTCCAGGGAATGCCGGAGACAACAGGGAACAATTACGAGAAGAGGCACAAAGACGGAAAAGGCGGAAAAAGGGGCGCAGGTTGTAACGAATTAAAATTAGGATTATGGGAACAGGGAAAATGGATTCTTCAGTAGTTTATGCTCTTTTTGAAGAATTAAAACAAAAGATTGATGAATTGGGCAAGAGAAATACCGAAAATGATCAGTCAAATCCAGCGGCTGGTATCGAGAAATCGAGGGGACAAACGGATGGCTTCCAAGAACCCGTTAATCAGAAGGATTTTTCAGCAGAACAAATGAAGGAACTCAGGAGTGATATCGCCCGGGTCACGGCCTATACCATCGAAAAAATTCATGGTAAGTTATTTATGGTGTCAAATGAGTTAAAGTCTATCCTTAATGGTCTCGGCAGGAAGATTGAGCTATCACGAGCTAATGAAAATGTTACCGTCCGCAAAGAGCACGTGTTTATCGTCGATTTTCGAAGTAGTAAGACTGCCGTGACCATCATTGCTATGGTTTTGATTATTCTCTCTTTAATTGCCGGTAATATCTGGCAGTTCAATAATAATACTCTATTAAAAGATAATGACCTGAAGTATAGATATGTCAAAATGAAAGGAAAGGCAAAGGCTCAAGATCTTTCTCGATTGGAGACTGTTTTTGTTTATGAACGAAATCGGGATAGTATTTCGGTTATTCGCAAACAGGTTGAGACCTACGAGCGATTAGTGAAGCTGGAGATGGAAAAATTGGAACTAAAAAAGTTGGAGGAGAGTGAGAGAATTCGAGCAAAATCAAAATGAGTATTTGCTGCCTGATTCTCCAATTCGGGCTTCTATGGAAATGAATTTCAGTTGATCAAGTAACGATTTTGTCAAAGAAAAGAATGGATGTTCATAAAATATTGTTGTTCACGTTCCGTGAACATCGTATATTTGTGAACATATGAAGAAGGAAATAATAAATATTGCATTGGAAAATCTTCAAAAGATAGGAGGAATAGAAGGTTTTTGGCAGGATAAAGAAGAGCTTGATGGTTGCCTGAATTTAAAAACCGCAACTAAAGAGTTTACTCTCGTGGTTCAAATTAAGAACGAGATTCGTCAACATCAGCTACATCAGATTATAGACCTAAATAACGAATATAAAGACCTCATCTTGGTTGCCTATCGGATATTTCCCAAAATAAAAGAAGAACTCCGGTTGAAGGAAATTCCCTACTTGGAGGCTAATGGAAATATTTTCCTTAAAAAGGGAGATACCCTTTTACTGATAGATACGAATAAGCCAATCAACTTGGGAAAAGAAAAAGGGAACCGGGCTTTTACGAAGACGGGTTTAAAGGTTTTATTTCATTTACTTCAGAACAAAGACGATATCAATTTGCCCCAACGTGAATTGGCCAATGTGACAAATGTAGGGTTGGGGAATATTCCTCAAGTAATTGAAGGCTTAAAAGAGACTGGCTATCTACTTCGGATAGACAGCAAAACATATACATGGGAAAAACGAAGAGAGCTACTGGATCGATGGGTAACAGAATACGGCACGGTACTAAAACCGAAATTAAAGAAAGAACGATTCGCGATAAGCGGTAATTGGGAAGACATCGTTTTCAACAACAGGTTAACTGCATGGGGAGGAGAGCCAGCAGCTGATCTTCTAACCAACTACCTGCGACCTGAAAAGTATATCATTTATACCAGGGAAAACCGTGTTGACTTGATGAAAAACTACAAGTTGAAGCCCAGACCTGATGGGGAAGTCGAGGTCCTTGAAATGTTTTGGGAGCAAAAGGAAACAGAACAAACAGCGCCTCCAATTTTAGTGTATGCAGAATTGTTGCAGGAGGGAGGTAAACGGAATAAAGAAACAGCAGAAATAATTTTCAATGAATACATCGAACCAAACCTATAAGGAACTGGCTATACCTTATTTCAAAGAGACCTTTGACTGTATCGACCAAGTTATGGCGGAACATGGGATTCCTTATTACTTGATTGGTGTCAGTGCTATCGCCCTAGAACTGTTAAAAAAGGGTATTAAGCCGAGTCGCGGAACAAAGGATATTGATTTTGCTATAATGATTTCAAATATGTCGGAATATGAAAATATTAGCCAAGCGCTAATTAAAAATGGCTACAATAAAGTGAAAGCTCCATGGACCTTTTATTCCGACAAATATAACGTGGCGATTGATATCCTACCGTTTGGAGAAATAGAAGAGCAACATACAATAAACTTCAATAAACGAAATGCAGATTTACATGTTCTTGGTTTTAGTGAAGTGTTAGAAGAAGCTGTTCAGGTACCAATTGACGAAAAAATTGTGAATGTACCTCCGCTCCCAGGGATGGTGATACTCAAATTGATTGCCTGGAGTGATAGACCAGAGGAACGGGAAAACGATTTAGCGGATATTCTAAAGATAATTCAGCACTATTTTGATCTGGAATTTGATGAGATCGTCGAGTTTCACAACGATACTTTTCCTGAACATGACGACATTGACCCAAAACTAGTAGCAGCTGAGGTCCTGGGCCGAAAATCAAAGATCTTTTTGTCTAAATCGGAAAAACTGGAGCACAGAATTCTTAAGGTATTGAATGATAATCTTTCCGACGGTTCAAAATCAAAGATTGCCAGGGAGTGGGCCCGAAAGCTTGATCGTAGCATTGAGTATTGTCTGACAATTTTGGCCGCGTTTCGGAAAGGGATTTTAGAAAGTTAAGTGCGAGGGGTTTTGTAGATTACACCTAGTGATTGGTTGATACTCTAGTCTACACTTTAATCCTTTATTGTCGGTAAATTTGCAGGCAAACATTGATCTTTACTTTCGTTGGAGCAGTATTTGGTTGTATTGCCAATACAACATTACTATTTTGGTTAAATCACCCAAATAGTCCATTCCTATCTTTAGTTTGGATAATTTATGAAATGTTTATGCTTTTTGTTGTAGACTTGTTCCCTTGTATTGATGTTAAATATTATTATTAATTTGTCAAGAGTTGTCTTTATGTCAGTAAACTAACAGAACTATACCTAAATGAACTACATAAAATTCTCTTTATTTTCTCGATCTTTTGTCACAATAGCGATGATGTACATATTGGTTAGCTGTGGATTAAAAGATTTGCCTAAAGATAATTCATTGTCTGAGAGATTGACCGAGATAGAAGGGGAAATGTTTCACAATGCTGAAAACCTGGATTCTTTAATAAATGGATTAGATACCACAAACCTCTCACCGATTGCAGCAGCAAGAATAAATACGATAAAGGGATTAGCGCAATATAATAAGGAAGAATATCGAAATAGCATTTCATCCATTGAAAAAGCGGAACTGGTTTTTATTGAGGCCAAAGACGAATATCATCTCCATATTAGCCGGCTGGTAAAGGCATTTGCTTTCGAACTCCTCCAATTAGAAGGTGTTGCATTGGAAATGTACGTTGACTGTGATGCCTATTTTAGCACTAATGGATTTACCACTTTGAGATTCTATTCTTCCCTTGGCCTTTTAAGATATAGCAATCTTATCGGAATCGACGGAGAAGAACTGAAGAAGAGAATTCAAGAAGACTCCGAAAAATTAAAGGATCCTTTATACGACGGGCTATTCTATGCGACACTTGCTTTTATAGAAAAAAACCAAACTCTCCAAATTGATTATACTCAAAGAGCGATTGAATCCTTTTCAAAAGGAGACTATTGGGCCAAGGTATATAAATGGGAACTTAACCTTCTGTATAAGATGATGGAGAAAGACCATTCAGAAAAGGTGCAGAAATATTACGATCAATTTACAACCAAGAAGTACTCACATACACCTACTTTAAACGAAAGGCTGCGCTATAAATTTGCTCAAGCTTTTTTGTATATCAAACAAAAAAAGTTTGACGATGCGATTAAAATAGCGATTGAAGTCTTAAACGAAGCCGATAAGGCTAATGATACCAGAGCTATGAATGAGTGCCTGCAGAATTTGGTTTTTCTGTATGTAAAAACCGGCAACTATAAAAAAGCCTTTGAAATGAGAGAAAAGTTTGTCGTGTTAGATTCCAAACGGGTTAGTGAACTGAAACGAAATCAATTATTTGCTTTAGGTGCTCACTACAAATTTTCCGAGCTTCAAAAAGACAAATCTAATCTTAAGCTGAAAGTTCAACGCAGTATCCTGATTATAATAGTAGTTAGTTTTCTATCACTTAGCCTGGTCATATTGGGATGGCAACTGCTTCAACGGGATAAGCGTACACGAGAGAAATTGCAAAAGGAGAAGATGGAAATTCAAGGGCAAATTGATATTTTACTTTCATCATTTCGGAAATCAGAAAGCGACAACAAACAATTAATTAACCAAATGGAGGATGTGAAAAGTCGGTATAACAAATCGATCCGAATCTCCGAATTCTTAAGTTCTGTCGAAAATCGAGAGATTAAAAACTGGATGGAATTTGAAGTCCACTTTTCGGTATTGCTCCCAAGGTGGGTGGAGAGTTTAAAGCAAAAAGCTCCTGGTCTTACGCCAACGGATATCAGATACTGTATGTGTATCTATTTTAATTTGAGCAATTACGTGATCTCTGATTTGTGTAATGTAAGTAATGATGCTATTAAAAGCGCAAAAAAAAGAATCCGTGACAAGTTGTTACTAGCAGACGCGACTGAAATCTACCTCTTCCTGAAAGCTATTGAATAACAGCCCCTTAATATTCACACAACAAAATACACCCTTTTACACCCCAGCCAGAAATAGAATTTTTATTCGTGGTATTTTACATTTGTAGCAGATCAGAAAAAACTCATTACTACTAACTAAAATTACGATGAAAAAGAAAATTACTATTTCTTTGTTCGGTGCGTTTGTTCTTTTAAACTTCTTTATATCCCCGAATTATCGTTCGGAAAGTCACGCACAAATAAATTTGGAGATGCTATCAGCATGCGCAGACGAATCGGTTGAAGAACCACCGGGGCAAATATATCCTTCGCCTTCTAGCGAAGTTCCATCAGAATCCTGGTTTTGGGAGTTGTTAAATACACTCTTCGAATAAAAGTTCAGGTTTACACAACTGCTATTTTCCGGCAAGAGTTTAATTGGTTTTATCAAACTAACTAATATCGTTGTAACATAATATGGGGGGTAAGACTGTATCATATTATCTGCATGTTTTCATCATAATTGTGCTATCGGCAGGGTTCATAGCTCCGTTAATCGTAGATTCAGAGTTGTATGATTCTACACGAATGGGTAAGATATTCTTTTTTTCTAGGTGGATGATTGTGTTTGTTATTGCATGCTTACCTATCTACTTTATGAATAAGGCGCAGCAAATTGATAAATTGACAATTGCTGTTTTGGCTTGGGGTATTTGGATCTTAGTCAGAGGGAAAAACGGAGGTATCTGGTATGATGAAAAATTCTTTTGGTTCTCTGGCTGTTTTGTCTTTTATTTTCTGGCAACCACATTACTAAAAGAAATAACAACCCGAGGCTGGGAACAACTTATACGAATCCCGTTAGTAGTAATAGTCCTTGTTGCGGCAGTTGAGGCCGCACTAGGGATACTACAACTTTACGGGTTGGCCCCCATTTACCACGGGCAGTTTAAAATTTCGGGGCACTTTTTTAACCCGGCGCCCTATGCGGGCTTCCTGGTAGCTTCACAGCCCTTTGCTTTGCTACTTTCGTCAGTTAGGCCTGATACGATAATCAATAAAATTATGCACTGGCTGGGCTATATGTCGGTTTGCTTGATACTGGTTGCGATCCCTTCCACCCGGAGCCGGGCGGCTTACCTGGGCTTGGGAGCTGTGTTGCTGGTTTGGCTTTTGTTCCGCTATCATCCCTGGATATATATTAAGCGCGTTTTAAGCACCCAGCTAAAGAGACAACTAGCATTCTTTATAATTCCATTGATTTCTATTATTCTCCTCACAGGTCTTTACCTGCTAAAAAAGGACTCAGCTTCGGGACGCCTGTTAATATGGAAAGTAGCAGTACATACAATTGCAGAACGTCCATTATCTGGACATGGTTTTAACACGACACAAGCCACTTTTGCGCCAGTTCAAGCAGATTACTTTGCTGCTGGTAATGGAACCGAAAATGAAAGTATATTGGCAGGTAGTGTCCGTTGGGCTTTCAATGAATTTTTACAAACCGCCTCAGAAACGGGCATTGTCGGGCTTGTGCTATTTTTATTAGTTACTGCATACGCCTTGTTTTTTAAAATACGGATATCACCACAATCTCGAAAACATCGATTAATGATAGGCGCCGCCCGCTCATCAATGTCTGGAGTCTTGGTTTTTAGCTGCTTTTCGTATCCGTTTTATTCAATGCCCATTACATTACTATTCTTTTTCTCGTTAGCTGGGTTAACAACGTTGCATTTCACTGGGGCAAATGAGTTGAAAACAGTTTTAAATATATTCCAGAGGCTTCCAATTTTCGTTGGTATTTTGCTGTTGACTATGTTCTATATTGTGGAAACTCCAAAGCTAAAACAAGCTTATGGGCAGTGGAATAAAGCAGAGCAATCATACAAGATAGGAGCTTACCGGAAAGCCAATGAAGGCTTTGCCAAAGCCTATCCTACTTTGGTCCATAATGGCTTGTTTTTACAACAGTACGGTAAAAGTTTGGAGATGGAAGAAAGATATCCGCAAGCTATAGCCTTGCTAAAACAGGCCACAAAATATTATAACGACGAATTTACAGCGATTACCCTAGGTAATTGCTACCGGAGCATAGGAGATCACGACAAGGCTGAAATGCAATATCGGCTGGCTGCCAACGTCGTCCCTAATAAATTTTACCCTCTGTATTTGCTGGTTAAACTATATGACGAAACGGGACAAACAGAAAAGGCAAGAGCAATGGCAAGGGAGCTACTAAATAAAGAAGTAAAAGTTCCCTCGAAGGCTATTGAAGAAATAAAAGCAGAAATGGAGAGACTAATACATAAAAATGCAAGCTTGCAAAATTGGGGCGAACTTGAAGGGAGTCAGCAAGAAGTCTGTACGCCTCAAACCGTTTTCTGCCTGCACCCTTCCTATTTAAGAAAGGAGGTGGCAGTATGATAAATTAATTATATGTGATAAGTTTAGTATTATTGTTAATTTTAAATTATGAAAAATAAAATCAAAATTATTGGAGTCTTTTCTGCAGTTTTATTAGCTGTGTGTAGCCTATATGTTTCTTCTTCGAATACTCCTAACGGATATTCCTCATTGTCACAATTATTGTTTATCAATTCCGCACATGCAGAATGTGACGAAGGAACTCGAACTATTTCGAATGCAATAGAAGATACTGATGCCAACGATTGTTGTATCTGTTGGAGCGATCCAGATCCCTATAGTAGTAGCACTTGTAGCTGCGGTTAGGATACATACCCGTTTCTTTTAAAGAAAGTCTCTTGAAAAAAGCGATATGCTCATACATTTGATTGTTCTGTACAAACCAACAGTTCCATTAGTATGCGTATATGCGCAGAATATTACTTATTCCAATATGTCCTGTATGTAAGTTCGATAGGGCATATTGGAGTATATTATCAACAAAAAAGTGAAATTGTTAATATACGTTGACTTTGCTAGGGATAGCCCTAATAAACTTACTCATATTAACAATTGTAGATTAATATACCTAAAGCGAGGTCTATTGCTTAAATACCCCAATACCATAATAAAATGAGAAAAGTAAACATTATTGGAATCTTTATAATTACAACTCTTTGGGCTGGATGCAAAATGAGAGACGATAAAATGAGATCAGATGTCCCTGTACTTAAGCCTGTTGAGCAAAGTGTAGATAAGATAAAGACTCAATTTAGAACTGTAGCAACGCCTATACCTTTAGAAACTAATAAAGAATGTGTAGTTGGATATATTACAAATATTCATGCAACTAAAGACAGGATTTATATTATGGATAGAGATAATTTCTATTTATTTGACAGTGATGGGAAGTTTTTGAAAATTCTTCCGAAAGGTAAAGGACCAGGAGAAATAACTCGACCTATGACATTTAAGGTTAACAAAGACAAAGATGAAATCATTATCTTGGATAACGGCATCTGGATAAATTTGTTTACGTTAGATGGAACGTTTAAAAAGCGATATCAATTAAAAATGTCTATTCGAGATGTAATAAGAATTTCAGACACAAAACTATTATTACATACGGGTTATTCTGGGAATAATCAGGACCATCTTTTATATATCTTCGATACCCAGCAAGAAGGTATAACTGCAAAATATATATCCAATGAAGATTTGATTCTAAAAGACTTTGCAATCACTACATACAATAATTTTTCAGAGTATAGAGACACTATGTATTACCATTCATCTAATTTACAAACCATTTATAAAATAGATGATTTGAAGCCTGCTCCAGTTTTTGATATTGATTTTCAGAATTTTATGCCTCCTACATCGTTCGTGAAGAAATTCACAAAAACTAGAAAATTCCTTCAAGAATCAAAGGAAGGAGGCTATATCGGAGCTATTACATATTTCGATAAGTTTAATAAATTTAGTCTATTGGGCGTAAAGCACAAGAAATATAATTGTGGATTTATAGATAATAGCCAATCTGATATATTTTTAACCAATACTAGTGAGTTGTTCAATTTACCCGACATCCCTTCCCTAACAATTCCTAAATGTCAAAGTGACTCCTCGTTATATTTTGTTATAGAACAATATGAACTATTAAAATCCATAAAACAGAATCAAACTAAATTGCCCACATGGCTGGAAGGAGTTCACTTAAGTACTAATGACAATCCTATTATCCTTAAATTGGATATTTTAGATATATAAAACCATGCAAAAAAACAAGGCTATTTATTTATTCTCTGGGATAATTGCATTATTCATATTTGTAGTATTCGGAGTATATTGTATATCAACAATACAAAAAGAACGGAATACGGCAGATATTATTGAAAAGGACTACAATTCTATCTCACAACAAAACGAATACCTCCAAAGCTTTATTAAAATACAATTGAGCATTGGCAACAGTAGTATTGGGCAAAAAGTAGATGGAAACATCAGATTAACCCGCGAGGATGGAAAATTATTCAAACTAGGAGAAATCGATTTTAAAAATTATTTATTGATTTTTAGAATGGGCGAAAAGCATTGTTCAATTTGTGTAGAAAGAGCTTTGGAAAGAGTTTTAAGTAGTGGAATTGATGTTCCATATCAGAATGTGGTCATCCTGGCTTCATACAGCAATATCAGACACATTAGATATCTAAAACGAATTAATAAGATTAAATGGCAAATATATAATTTGGATGAACCAATTAGAATCAATGCGGAAGAATACAATTATCCTTATTTTTTATTAATAAATAAGAACTACGAGGTTGTACATACCTTTTTCCCCGAAAAGGAGCTGCCCGAGTATACAAAACATTTCCTAGACGGAGTTAAAAATATATTATACATTAAACATGAAAATAGCTAGAAAGTCTAGAATGAAGGTGTTGAATGGGATTAAGAGGAAGGGCTACTCCTAAAAGGATGTAAAATTAACATAATGCTCATTTGTTTAGTGAGCCCGTTTAAAGATCTTGTCGAATCTAATTATTTCTTGACAAAATAATATAAATGGGGAAGGTCGAAACTTTGAAGAGATGTGATTTCATATTAGTCTCTTAAATATAAATATATCACTAATACGACTACTAAAGTTCAAAGAACTTTATGCACACTTTAAATAGTTCTGTAAGATATTTCTCTTATTTCACTATCATAACCACTTTCATAGCCCTGACAATAGTTGGTTTGGGCGTAATACCCCTGCTTAACCTACGTCTATATCCAAGTAAAGCTAAGCCGGGAGTTACGGTAAGATACCAGATGCAGGGAGCCAGTGCGCTGGTCATAGACAGCGAGGTCACATCCCGACTGGAAGGGCTTTTGTCGCGGGTTGAGGGTCTGAAAAAGCTTGCTTCGCGGACTTCGGGCGGTAGTGGCTGGATCAGTTTGGAGCTGGATAAGGGGACGGATATGGATGCCGTCCGTTTCGAAGTTGCTACTTTAATCCGGCAGGTCTATCCTTCTTTACCAGAACGGGTGAGCTACCCGGAAATCCGGACTAGTCGCCCGGACGAGGAGGAAAAGGCGGAAACAATGCTAACCTTTAGTATGAGCGGCCCAGGGCAGATTAGTGAAATCGGCAATTATGCGAATGAATCTCTGGCACCCAGCCTATCGGAACTGCCAGAGATAAACGGCGTTTTTGTTTACGGGGCCAATTCGCGCCGGATTGATTTGGTGTATAATAAGGAATTGCTCAAAAATATCGGACTTTCCGTTTCTGAGCTTGCATTGCAAATCCGGGAATATTATTGCCAGTCCAACCTGGGGAGCGTCGTTGAACAGTCTTTTTCAGGTGATGAAACCTTTGTGCCGGTGACCTTTTCGGGTTGGGCAGCCGACAAGTTTTACCCGGACGATATCCGTATCAAGCACGAGGGACGTTTGTTCAAATTAACAGACCTGGTTGAGGTGAAAGAGCGGGAAAACGAACCGCAGAGTTTTTACCGGATCAACGGACTGAATACGGTCAACATCGTGGTGCAATCGGCGCCGGGTACTAACCAGATTGTCACAGCCGGTTTGGTTAAGGACAAGGTCGGGAAAATGCGTGCCCAATTACCACAGGGTTACAGTATTAATGTGAGTTACGACAGTTCGGTGCAACTGAAAAAGGAACTCAACAAGATTATTCTGCGCATCCTTTCGTCGGTGTCCATTTTGTTACTTTTTGTGCTGCTGGTCAGCCGAAGCGGGCGTTACCTGTTGGTAATCAGTTTCAGTATCCTGGCAAACATTTTGATAGCCTTTATTTTTTACTATTTGCTGGGCGTCGAAATCCACATGTACTCGCTGGCCGGAATCACTATTTCGCTGGGCATCCTCATCGATAATACCATCGTTATGGCCGACCACCTGCGCAACGGGCATGGCATTAGCGTGTTCCGGGCCATCCTGGCGGCGACTTTTACAACTATGGGGGCATTGGTGGCCGTTTTCTTTTTGGACGAAGATTTGCAACTTCGGCTCATTGATTTTACCTGGGTCATCATGATTAACCTGGCGGTATCGCTGCTGGTGTCCCTGTTTTTTATCCCGGCCCTGCTCGACAAAATGCGCCTTCGGAAAGTAAAAACCAAGAGCACCTACCGGCACATCCGCCGGAAAGTGAAACTGACCCGTTTTTACGGTAAGTCAATCCGGCTGATGGCGCGGTTCCGCTGGGCGCTGTTGCTGCTTGCCGTTCTTGGTTTTGGGCTTCCGGTTTATATGTTACCAGCGTATTTGCAGGAAGGCCATTGGTACTCTGGCTGGTACAACAAGACTTTGGGCGCCCAATTTTATCTCGAACATATCAAACCGGTTACTGACGTCGCGCTTGGGGGAACGTTGCGCTTGTTTACCGAGAAAGTACAGCACCAAGCCCTTAGTAGCTCGAACCGCCGGACATGCATTAATATTTCGGCAACGATGAATGATGGCAGCACACTGGAACATACCAACGAAGTGTTTGAGAAACTGGAGAGTTTTCTGGCACAATACGATGAAATAGAACAGTTTGAAACCCGGATCTATAGTCCTTCATCGGCGCAGATAACGGTGTTGTTCAAGCCGGAATACGAATTTGGAGGTTTTCCCTTTACATTGAAAAGCGAAGCAGAAAGTAAAGTCGTTGATTTAGGGAGCGCCGATTGGACTGTGAGTGGAGTTGGGCGGGCTTTTGACAATTCGCTAAACGAAGGTTACCGCAACAGCCGCATCCAGCTGTATGGCTACAACTTGGAAGCGCTAAAGGGCTATGCCCAAAAGATAAAACACTACCTGGAAGAAATCCCCCGGGTGGAAGAAAATTCTATTTTTATTAACGGACGCTCGACCTCAGGGGGCAATATCCACCGCGAGTATTATTTGGATTTAGATCTGGATAAGATGCGCCGTACCGGTATTTCGCAAGGGACGGTGCTGAGGAACTTGTCAGACCTTTCACGGGAGGAAGACAAAGTTATATCTGTTTACCGGGAAAGGGAACAACAGAACGTTTATCTGTTACCGGAGCAAACTTCGCTCCCCGATTTCTGGGAAATCAACAACCGACCCCTTGACTTGAGTAACAGCCGGGTAACCCGATTAAACGGTTTGGGTAGTTTCAGCAAAGAACGGGAGCAAGACCTGATCAACAAAGAAAACATGGAATACACCATGGTCGTCGAGTACAACTTTATCGGGAGTTACGGGCAGAAAGAATATATCATCGGACAAGTCGAGAAGCGCCTGGTACAGGAGCTTCCGGTTGGTTACCGGATTAAGCAACAGTATTTCCGGGGAGGGAGCTGGATGGACGAAAAGACGGATCATACACAGGTATGGCTTCTTTTGCTGGTCGCAGCTATTATCTTTTTTATCTGCGCTATTGTCTTCGAGTCCCTGTTGCAGCCCCTGGCCGTAATCATCATGGTGCCGCTGTCATTTATCGGGGTCTTTCTCACCTTTTGGTATTTCGACCTCGGTTTCGACCAGGGAGGCTATGCTTCGCTGCTGCTCTTAAGCGGGTTGACGGTTAACTCAGCGCTGTATATTCTGAACGACCTGAACACTATGCGGAAACGTTTTGCCTGCCTCTCTCCTGTGAGGGCGTATCTGAAAGCTTACAATAACAAACTGGTGCCGGTGGTACTCACCCTTTTGTCGACTGTGCTGGGTCTGGCTCCTTTTCTTTCGGGGGGCAAGAAGGAAGCATTCTGGTTTAGTCTGGCTGCCGGTACCATCGGGGGACTTCTGTTCTCGATGGTGGCCATTGTGGTCATCCTCCCGCTGTTTGTGCGGGGAATTAAACCGAAGCGGTTAAGGAGTTTTAAATGGCTGAGGAGAAAAGCGACCCGGAAACAACTACGAAAAATTCTTTTTATAACGATAAAAAACTAACCAATAATGTTGAACCTGAAAACGATAAAATTTGCGACCCTGTTTGTGGGGTTGTTGGGTGTTTCCCTACTGACAGGCTGTAGCAGCGGCGAAGCCAAACAAGCTCATGCTGCTGGCAAGCGGGAGCATACCGAGGAGGTAAATGTAGTCGTCACCTCGAAAGCCAGGCAGGGTATTTTTTATAAAGAATTTGAAAATAACGGGAGATTGACAGCCCGGCAGGGTGCAGTTCTGAACTTTGAACAATCAGGAAAAATTGTTGCAGTGAACGTTTCCAACGGCGATCGGGTGGAGCAAGGCGATGTGCTGGCCGTCATCGAAGATTCGCAACAAAAGTACAGTTACGAAAAGGCCCTGCGGAACAAGGAGAAGTGCTACCTGGCGCTGGAAGAAGCTTTGCTGAACCAGGGGCATTCGATAAACGATTCGGCATCGGTCCCGTCGGCGACCATGAAAATGGCATTGATCCGCTCGGGCTACCAGGATGCCATAAACGAGGTTATGCTTGCCAAACAGAACCTGGATGAGACCAAAGTGGTAGCGCCGTTTGCGGGGGTTGTTGCCGACCTCGAAGCCCGGGTTTTCAACGAAACATCAACGTATAAACACTGCTGTAGTTTGATTGATAACCGGGAGTTTGAAGTGAGTTTCCCGATGCTGGAAGCTGAAATGGCCCAACTCCAAAAAGGAATGGATGTGGAAGTGGTCCCGTTTGCTTTTGAGGGCGACACGCTGCACGGCCGGTTGTTTGAAATTAACCCCAAAGTGGCCGATAATGGCATGGTGGACGTAAAAGCGCTGGTGCCCAATAAAAACGGTCGGTTGACTGAAGGCATGAACGTAAAAGTAATGGTGCGCAAACCAATGGGAAACAAAATTTATGTTCCCAAAGAAGCTGTTACCCTTCGGCAGGAGCGGAACGTGGTATTTGTAGAGAAGAACGATACAGCTTTCTGGCGCTACGTAGATGTGGGCGAGACCAATTCAGAATATACAGTGATTAACAAAAATATCAGTCCTGGGGAAGATGTCATTATCGAAGGTCATTTCAACCTGGCACACCTTTCACCGGTGCAGGTCATCAAAGAGAATTAAGACAAGCGTTCCCCGTAAACTTTTAAACCTTTAAAACAAGCGATGATACTATTTCAGCTAAGCAAACGACTAATCTTATTGGCCGGCGCGGTAATGATATGGAATCAGGTACATGCACAGACCATGGAGTTAACGCTGGATGAGGCGATTGCCTTGGGCAAGCTAAAATCGTTCGAGGCTTTCAGGGCAAAAAACAGCTTTTTATCCAGCGCACTCGATTACCAAACATCTTTAAGGTTGCTGTTCCCCAAAGCGACCCTTTCGGTCACTCCGTCCAATTACAGCCGCTCCATCGAAGAGCAATGGGACTCGAACGACCAACAATACCGCCCCTACGAGGTTCAAAGCCTGACCTCAAGCGGACGAATCTCATTGACCCAGTACGTTGCCAAGACCGGAGGGACAGTCACCATGACCTCGTCGCTGTACCGGTACAAAACCTTTAAGGAACAGGGGGACGACTATTTAGCTTATATTTCTAACCCGGTAACCCTGAGTTATTCGCAAAACCTGACCGGGGTGAATACATTCAAATGGCGAATCAGAATGGATTCGGTAAGCTATCGGCAGGCACGCAAACAATATCTGGAGGATGTTGAAAACACCAAGATAAAAACCATCAATCTGTTCTTTAACCTGCTGAATGCCGAGATGAGCTGCAAGATTGCGGAGCTGAACAAAAGCAACGCCGATACCCTGTTTTTTTTCGGGAAAAAGAAGCTTGATATAGGAGCGATCTCGCGGGATAATTACCTTAAACTGCAACTACGGAAGGTCAATGCGGGCATTTCGCTCGAAAGTTGCCTGTTAGCACTTGACGAAGCCCGGTTAGCTATGAACAACTTTCTTGAGCTTCCGAGGGAAACGCAAATCCGTTGCCAGACCCCTTCGCAAATCCCTGATTTTGTGGTTTCCGCCGCAGATGCGCTATTAAAAGCCTTTGACAATAACCCGGATATGGCAGCGCTGGAAAACAAACTGCTGATGGCTGAACGCTCGGTGAAAATGGCTAAAGCAAACCGTTTTTCGGCCAATTTCAGTGCGACAGTTGGTTTGAACCAAAACCAGGAGAAGCTGACCGATGCTTACCGGGACTTGAAAAACCAGGAATCCCTGTCGCTGACCTTATCGATCCCGCTTGTGGACTGGGGCGATACCAGGCGAGCCATCACCCAAGCCGAACTTAACCGAGAACTGGCAGAAGAGAGCGCACGCAAAGAACGGGATGCGATCAGTCTTCAGGTAATCAATTTGGTCAATGGCTTCAACATAAAATACAAACAGGTGGCCGCAGCTGCCCAGGCCGACAGCATTGCTCAAGTTACTTACCAGGTGGTGCAACAGCAGTTTATGCTGGGAAAAGCCAGCGTGCTCGAGGTAAACAGTTCCTACACCGACATGCAGAACGCCCAAAACAGCTACCTGAATTCGCTCAGCAACTTTTGGGTGCAGCTTTATTCCATCCGCAGGCTTTGCCTGTATGATTTTGAGATCGGCGCTGATTTGGAAGCCGATTTCGACAAGATAATAGAAACATATGAATGACCATTCCTCCGCTCCCCTGCACGGGAGATTGGTTTAAACTGAATTACAAATGGTAGAATTTCTTGTAAAAAGGCCTGTTGCCGTAATCATGACCTTTATTGCGTTCCTGATTTTAGGATTAGCAGCTATGAACCTGATCCCGATCTCGTTATTGCCGGATATTGCGATCCCTGAAATCACCATCCAGGTCTCGGCGCCCGATAAACCTGTGAACGAGATGGAACAGAATTACATCCGCCCAATACGCCGCCAGATGTTGCAGCTCGGCCATCTTAACGATATTCAGAGCGTGGCCACCAATGAACAGGGCACAGTGCGGTTGACCTTTAAATACGGCACCGATATTAATTACGCCTTTGTGGAGGTGAACGAGAAGATGGACGGTTTAATGCCTGCTATGCCTTCCGATTTCGAGCGTCCCCGTATCATCAAGGCATCGGCTACTGATATCCCGGTATTCTACATGACCGTGATGCTTAAGCAGGAGTACGCCGATGAGCGCAAAGAGCGTTTTATGGAACTGAGCGAATTTTGCGAACAAGTCATCAAAAAGCGGGTGGAACAACTTCCGGAAGTGGCTATGGTAGATATCAGCGGGATGGAGTATCCTGAAATCAGGATTTCTGCCGACCTGGATAAGCTCCGGGTTTTGGGCATTGACTATAGTACCATTCAGTCGGCATTGGAAGAAAACAACATTTCGCTGGGCAATATCCGCGTACGCAACGGCATGTACGAGTTCAATGTAAAATATGCCACGCTGCTTAAAAACCGGCGCGACATTGAGCAGATCAGCATCCGCTCGGGCGACCGTATTTTTACATTGGGTGAACTGACGAAAATTGAAGTTCGCCCCAAATCGGGCAAGGGCGTTTTTGTGGATAAAAAAGGGCAGGCCATCATCATGGCAGTCATTAAAAAATCGGATGCCCGGATGGAAGACCTGAAGGAACAGACCGGGAAACTAATGGACAACCTGAACGAAGATTATCCCCGTCTGCGCTTTGAGCTGTCGCGTAACCAGACTGAACTGCTGGATTATTCCATTTCTAACCTTCAAAGCAGCTTGATAATTGGTGGTATCCTGGCCTTCCTGATCATGCTGCTTTTCCTGAAAGATTTAAAATCCCCCATCCTGATCGGTGTTTCCATCCCGGTCAGTTTGGTGGTTAGTTTGCTGTTCTTCTACTTGTTTAATTTGTCCATCAACATTATATCTCTCTCGGGGCTGATATTGGGTGTGGGAATGATGATTGACAATTCAATTATCGTCATCGATAACATTTCCCAGTATTATTCGGAAAACAGAAAAGGGGTGATCCAGGCGGCTATTGCCGGAACCAACGAGGTTATCCGCCCGCTGATCAGCTCGGTGCTGACAACCTGTGCCGTGTTTGTCCCGTTAATTTTTTTGAGCGGCATTGCCGGGGCTTTGTTTTACGACCAGGCTATGGCTATCACCATCGGGCTGGGCGCATCGCTGATTGTTTCCATCACCCTGATCCCCGTCCTGTACGCTGTTTTTTACAGCAGAACGGGAAAGAAGCCAAAAGCAAGGGTAGGTAAAAAGCCCAAAGCACTGCAGTGGATGCAGTTTTACCGGAATATAGAGAACAGCTATGCCCGGGGCTACGATTGGATTTTTGCAAACAGGCGATTATTTCTGCTGGGTACATTTTTACTATTATTGGGAGGGGGCTGGGCGTTTTCTGCTTTGACAAAAGAGCGTTTCCCGAGTTTTGAACAGACCGAAGCCGAAATTACGATCGACTGGAACCGGAACATTGGGGTGGATGAGAATCAAAGGCGCATGGAGGAGCTGAGGTCAGCAATAGACAGCCTGACGGTGCAGTTTTCGTGTATGGTGGGCGAACAAAGCTTTATGCTGGAACAAGGTGATGTGCTGGGGGCATCGGAGGCCAAAATTTATTTTCAGGCTGAAAATGCTGCGGACAGGAAAGTTGCCTTGAATGAAGTCAGGCAGTGGATGACAGCCAATTACCCGGAAGCGCTCTACGAGGCGTCGCCCCCCGTAACGGTTTTTGAAAAGATATTCGGGGATAACGAGTCTCCCCTGGAGGTGCGGTTGTGGACCGATGGCAGTAACCCTGTTCCCGACCCCGAAGTTTTGAATAAGATCGCTGCCGACATCACGAAATTGTCGGCCAAATCGCCGGAGAAAAAAGCGCCTTTGCAGGAATATTATGAGATCAGCCCCCGTTTTGACCGGATTAAGCTCTACGATGTCCCGATAGCCCGTTTGACCAGCGTCCTGAAAAAATCGCTGAACCGGTTGTCGCTGTTTACCCTTCGGCAGGGGCAGTACGAAGTGCCGGTGGTACTGACCGGCAAACAGCGGGACATCTATGCCGTGATCCGTTCTGTCCGCGTACAGAGCAACGCCAAAGGGCAGGTTCCGGTGGACCAATTGGTCACAGTAACGCGGATTGCAGGCTACAAACTGTTGCAGGGCGGTAAGGAGGGGGTGTACGCTTCACTGTCGTTTGATATTCCTGACAATGAATTGGGCGTGGTACAGAAGCAGATTCAGGAGGTATTGAAAAGCTACCCTAACGTGCATGTCAAATTTGCCGGTGCCTTATTTGCGAACCGCGAGCTGTTTAAAGAACTGGTCATTGTGCTGGTTGTTGCTTTGCTGCTGCTCTATTTTATCCTGGCCTCGCAGTTCGAGTCGGTGCTACAACCCTTTATCGTTTTCATTGAAATCCCGATCGATATTGCCGGAGCCCTGCTTTTGCTGTGGCTTAGCGAAAACAGCCTGAACCTGATGAGTATGATCGGCATTGTGGTGATGACCGGGATTATCATCAACGACTCCATTTTAAAGATCGATACCATCAACGGACTGGTGCGCAGCGGGCAGCCGGTACTGGAAGCCATTCACATTGGTGGCCGCCGACGGCTGAAGCCAATCCTAATGACCAGCGCCACCACCATCCTGGCCATGGTGCCCTTCATGTGGGGGCACGATATGGGCTCGCGCCTGCAACAGCCACTGGCCTGGGCCATTATTGGCGGGATGACCATTGGCACCTTTGTCAGTTTGTACTTTGTGCCTCTGGCCTATTACTATTTAAACCGGAATAAAAAATGAAAGGAGATAACTCCACAAACAAATACTCAATGGGCATTAAACATCAGTTCTGGTAGCTCCCCCTTTCGGGAACAAAGGTATCAGAATTTTTTCAGGGAGCTACGGCACCCTGCCTGTGAAATGATAGAGCAGGTGTTGAATCTAATAATTTTGGTAGAAAAATAATCAAACATGAAAAAGTTAATACTATTAGGAAGCATAGCTCTGTTGGGATGTTTAGCCTACGTACAAGGCAATTCAATAATTTTAAACTCACTACCGTCAAAAATTTCCCTGAGTAATATATTGTTAATATCGAATGCTGAAGGTGAGGATTTGCCTCCTGGTTACATTCTATTAGAAGAATATGGACTTATAGCTGAGGGTTACTATGAAGGTGAATATTGGATAGAACCAGAATATGGCTGCGTAGATGCTAATGATAAGTGTTTACATCTTTAAGTACTATTTATTAAAACTTCAAGTGCAGGTAGGTTGGCAACTGCCTGCGCTTAAGTTTCTTAGTTTAGATCAATGAAATTTCATATTATGAAGATAAAAAAAAACTATTTCTTTATTCGAGTCATATTGTTTTTGGTATTTGTTAGCTCTTCCTGTAAATCGGATACTGATTTAAAATCTTTACCTGTGATAGAGATTTCACCTCAATTTTCTGATAACTCTTTTGTATTTGAAGATGTTTTTCAGTCAGTAGATATTATACCATTAGAAACTAACTCTGAATGTCTTATTGGAGGGATTACAAAATTAGTTGAAGCATATGATAGTTATTTTATTATGGATAGAGTAAATAACATTGTTGCAAAATTTGATAATAAAGGCAAATTTATTACTAGACTGGGCGGAGTGGGAAATGGTCCAGGAGAGTATCTTAAGATTGAAGATTTACTAGTAGACAGAGACAACCGAAACATAAAATTGTATGATGTCAGGGGGAGAAAAATAATCATTTACGGACTTGATGGTACTTATATAAAGGAGTTCAGATTGGACGCATTTTTGAAATCAATTGCTCTTGCGGAGAATGGCTATTATTGGGGTTTTATAGGAAATGTTACCAATTCCAACGAAATTCAAGGTAAAAAAGGGGGGGAGTTGAAATTTATTAAGTTTGATGAGAAGGGGAAAATATTGGCGAAGATTTTTGGGCAGAAAACCGCTGAAATTCATCTTTCTTTTTATGAACACATGTCTCCACAACAAGATGGTAGTATATCATTTGTAGAACCGCTTAATTGTCAGATTTTCAACCTGCGTGACAATAAGGTATCTTCTAGCTATGATATTAAATTTAATAGCTTTTCCGTCCCAGATAATATCCGAAATGTATTAAACAAAAGAAGAACGCCGGAAACTGTAACACAGAAGGATGCATTTAGTGATGCTAATAAGAACTATGTTCTAGGGTTTGTTAAGTTTTATGAAAATAGTAATTGGATAGTCATGCAATATTCAGTTAAGTACAGGTTTCAATTTGCTTTTTATTATAAGCCTTCCGGTAAGCTTTTTGAGTCGAGCGGACTACCTTGGTCTACAATAAATGCCAACTTATTTTTTACGCCATCTTATATAGATGATGAGTTTGTGTATTCTAGTTCATCCGCCTTTTACTTACATGAACGATATAAAAAAGAACAGAGCGATAATAAAGTAGGGAAAGAAAGAATTAGAAGTTGGAATAAATTATTAAAGAATATAGGAATAAATGATAATCCAATCATATTTAAATACAAATTGCAAAAACGCATTTAGGATGTATAGTTTCTTTAAATTATGTATTGTGGTCCTAGTAGTTAGTGGATTAATGGTGGCCTGCACTAAGGAATCCAGACAAGAAATGCAACTTCGCCAAAATATTAATAAAGAGTTGCGCATGGATATATTCCCTTCTGTTGTTAGTCAGCAAAAGGTTCAGGCGTATGATGATTTTAGAAGGGAATACAAATATATTTCAGTAGTATTTTTGAGAAAGGGGTGTAAACCTTGCGATTTAAAAATTGCTGAGTGGCAGGAAAGAATTGAAAAAATTAAAGAACTTGAAGATTATTCAGTTCTTTTTATTTTTCAGGGGTACAGCTATAAAGAGATATCACAGTTAGATACAACGCGTTCTCTTAATTTTATCTGTGATATACATTGCAGGTATTTAATCTATAATAGAGATATTCCAGAATGGATATTGGACAATACAATACTTATCGATGCTAGAAATCGAATAAAACTTGTTGGTGATCCATTTAGTACTGATGAAAAAACTGAACAATTATATTCAATTATTAAAATGGATTGATGAATGTCATTTTCTTAATGTGTGTGGGAGAAGACAATAAAATTGTTTTCTAATTATTCTCCTACAGGTGAAGAATTTCACAAATAATTATGCACTTTTTAAAAGTTGATTATTGTAATGAAAAACATACTGTTTAATTTGGTTCTTTTTATACTAACCTCATGCTCTTCAACTCCAACCGGAAGTGATGCTATAGTCCATTTTAATGACTTGGACTATAATTTTGCATCTATTTCTTATATGGAAAATGCCGAGCACAATTTTGAGTTCATTAATACAGGTGGCTATCCTTTAGTTATTTATGACGTAAAAACCTCCTGCGGCTGTACGGTGCCGGAATGGACAAAGAAACCTATAAAACCAGGTGGCACAGGGGAAATCAAGATTAAATACGATGCTGATTTTCCAGGAGTGTTCCATAAAACCATCAAAGTGTATTACAACGGGAAAGATTCACCCAAAGAACTGAGCATAAGAGGAGAAGTGGAGTACCCGGATGATTTGGAAGGGACTCTGGATGAGAAATAAAATGATTGCGGTAATGGGCGGACTTATCCTGTTGGTAGGCTTTCTTACAAGGCTGCTATGGCTGATCCTTTTGCTGGCTTTGGTCATCGGGGTCTATTTGCTGATCAATAAGCTAAAAATTGTTCGGAAACCTGTGTGGCTGGGCAGGGGGATAAAATCCGTGTTCATGTTTATATTCGTTTTTTGTGTAGCTATTTCTGTGCGGCTATTTTTGTTCGAAGTATTTTCGATTCCAAGCGGCTCGATGGAGAATACGTTATTCCCGGGTGATATTATTCTGGTAAATAAATTAACAGTGGGGCCCAAAATGCCTCGTTCTCCTTTTGAGATTCCGTGGATAAACATGATCTGTGCTCAAAATAAAAAGGCTTGGTCCCGGCGGAACGAGGTGTGGTGGAAGTACCTAAGACTTAAAGGGATATCTACGGTTCAACGAAATGATGTGGTTGTTTTTCGCCATCCTTATTCAAGGCGACGAGACTTTTTCCTTGTAAAACGCTGTGTTGGCCTTCCCGGCGATACGGTCCTCATTGACAATTCCACAGTTACAATTAACCGGAATATTCTTGGTGAAGCTCCGGATGCGAAGAAAATATACGATACCTGGCTAAAACTCTCGAACAATGTTGACCAAACTTTGAAACAAGAGGAAATAGAAATTCTCCCGGGAAATTATTTCGGTAAGAACACAACGGAGTACTTACGTTTAAATTTGAGTGCGAAACAGAAAAATACACTTCAAAAGTACAATTTCATCGATTCGATACGAACAGAGCTAATTCCTCATCATGAAGACAATTATGTGTATAATAAAGACAAAACGATAGACTGGACAATAGCTGATTTTGGACCATTTATTATCCCTGCCAAGGGGATGACTCTTTTATTAACAGAAAAGAATTTCGCCATTTACAGAAGTGTCATTTCCCGATTGGAAAAAGAAAAATTAGAATTTATTGATGGCGAGTTCTATTTAAAAGGAAAACAAACCGACACGTTTACTTTTAAACATGATTATTACTTCATGTTAGGCGACAACCGAAATTTCTCAAACGATTCGAGGTTTTGGGGAGTGGTTCCTGAAGAAGAGATCGTCGGTAAGGCCAGTCTGATCTTATTCAGCACCACACAAAAAAACAAGAATGCTTCAAAAAGAATTTTTAAACCAATAATCTAGTTGTAAAACCTAAAAAAGTATGAAGGGAATATCTCTGTTTATCTTTTGTTTGTTTCTTATTGCGGAAGCATGTACACCCAAGAACATTAAATTCTCAGACGAAGAAAAGGATTTATTTTTAAAATCAGCGCAAACAATAAATGACCAAATAATCTCCACTAAAATTACGCTATTGCGTTGCTCATTGGATTCAATCGAAACGATCAACAGGATAATTTCCGATTGTAGTTACAAGACAATTAATGATTCGTCAAAGAAAAAGCTAAATTCACTATTGTCAAATCAAACAGCAAAGCCCCATGTCCTTATTGACAAGGAGTATATATCCTCTAGCTTCCTTCAGGCCCAGGATAGTTTAGCTTTTTGGGCATTATCCAAGTCTGAGTGGAGAAATGAAATTTCTGTTAACGACTTTGTTGAGTATATTCTCCCTTACAAGCAAGAATTAGAATTTGTTGACAATTGGAGGGATTCGCTTTTATCAAGTTATTCCAATTTGGTTTTGCAACAACCTATTCTTAATAATTTAGATAGCCTGTACTCTTTTCTCCGGAATGGTATCTTTTGGTCTCTATCAAGCAAATTCGAAATAAAGAGTTTGTATCCGTCTGAAAGCAATTTTACGTGGCTTAATTACAGCGCAGAAGGTGATTGTGTTGCCAGAAGCCGATTAATGATTTATTACTTGAGAGCTGCTGGTGCTCCAGCGACTTTCGACTACATTCCAGCATGGGGAAATAGGACTTATGCCAGACATGCTTATGTAGGACTCGCAAACAAAAAGATTCAGGTTGACAAATTACTAGATAACGCTAATGACACATTGAATTTAGTTGATAACCTGAATGCAGCGATGCAGCCCAAAAACAGACCTAATTTTCACAACGATGAGATTCCTCCTTACTTGACTATCCAGTACGAAAAAACTATTCCTAAGGTCTATCGTCGGACATGGAGCATCCAGCCGGAAATAGCGCAAATAATGAATAGAGTGCCGAAAGATCAGTTATATACAAAATTAATTCAACCCAATATGCTGGATGTAACCCAAGAATATTTAGTGACCGCAAGTATAGATATGTGGCATAATCCTTTTGAAGGGGTTAAAATCGGCTATCTCGCTACTTTCGATACTAATGGATGGCGCCCAGTTAGTTTTGCTCCATTTAATTCGCTCGGAGTTGCTCAATTTAGGAAACTGGGAAAAAATATTCTTTACATGCCGATGGCCTGTAATAGGCAAGATTTGATTCCAATTGGTAGACCGTTTATTTTAGACAGCCTAGGTCGAAAACGTGAGTTAAAATGCAATATAAATAACAAAATCAATATGAAACTTTTTCGAAAATATCCACTGTTCTCATATACTGCATCTCATGTTAAAAGTTTAAAAGATTGCATTATTTGGGGCTCGAATGATCGGGAGTTTGAGACGAAGGAACAACTTGCCATAGTCGACAAATATCCCTTTTTTGTCGAGCAATTTGAAATTAAAACAAACAATAGATATCGGTTCATAAAATTAGGATCGAGCAAAAATAAGAAAATCCGACTGGCCTATTTGACTTGCTTTTCGGATAGTGGTGGCAATAAAATACAACATTTTGATGCTCGTTTTCTTAACGGAGAATTAGATGAAAGATTCCAAAGACTATATGAAAATAATTTTGATAGTTATCTGGTAAGTAATGAATTTGTAATGGATCTAGGAAAGCCTACTCAGATAACAGAAGTTCAATTGTGTCCAAGAAATGATACTAATTATATTATCCCAGGAAACAATTATGAATTATTATTCTGGAATGACGGATGGCATTCCGCTGGGCAAAAAAAGGCGACTGACTATTTTCTCAATTATGAGGACATCCCGTCTGAAACGATATATTGGCTTAGGTGTTTAACAGAAGGAAAAGAAGAAAGAGTATTTACATACGAAAATGGGAAACAAATTTGGTGGTAGGGAATTGGTTGGTAACTGGTCGATATATTGGAGTTAGTGTTTTGCATCTTTTATCGACGACATCATCAGAACAAGAACGAATAATCTTGGCAGTAGTTTCATGGCGTCGTCACTTGATCCCAGATAGGAAATATTTAAGGCAGTGGTTTTGGAATAGTTTGATCAAATAATTAGGAGATTGTCTTACACGATATTTTCATCGAGGTTTAAAATCAGGAAAGTTAAATTCGATATTTGCTTGTTTGTTTTGTATTTACTTACTTTGCGTAAAATACTAAGGCATTATGGCTATTGCAATTAAAAGTATACCAACTTTGAAAAGTAAGGATGCAAAGGTCTTTGTGAAAAAGGCCTCGAAAACTTCTGTTAAACGTGCTTCTGTCAATTTCAGTAAGCAGGTTGAGGTTAGCCATGCCATTTTGAAAAAAGCAAATATGCGCTAAAAAAGGCGGTATGGGATTTCTTGCTGAAAAATGCACCTTTTCCGTATTCGATCAGGAAATTCTGGATACTTCTTATCCTTTCAATTGCGGGCATGCCGATTTAAATGATTTTTTCGCCAACGATTCAGTTAATTATTCCAGAGAACTTTTAGGAAAGAGCTATTGTTTTCGGTTAGATGAAAAGCCGGAGATTGTCGTATGTGCTTTTACAATTTCAAACGATAGTATAAAGGCGAATACGCTTCCCAATAATAGGAAAAAGAAAGTTTCGAAGAAGATTCCAAGGCAAAAGCACTTTAAGAGCTATCCAGCGGTACTTATTGGCCGCCTCGGCGTGAATACAGATTATAAACGTTTGGGTCTTGGACGCGAATTGATGGATTTTATCAAGGCATGGTTTATTGATACGAATAATAAAACCGGGTGTCGTTTTGTAGTAGTTGATTCCTATAACGAAGAGGAACCATTGGTTTACTATCAAAAAAACGACTTTGAGTTTCTCTTCTCAACAGAAGAACAGGAAAAGCAATATATGGGACTAGATAAAGATGACGAACTAAAAACGCGGCTCATGTATTTTGATTTGATTGTTTTGAGTGCATTGCTTTAGGAGAATCCGTATTCAACTGTTACGAATTTGCAGGTTGAATTAATAGTATGTGGTGCACTGTAAGAATTATGTGGAAATTGCTTCTCATCTCAGAGCACCCTGGATCACGCACTGGGTGCCCCTGCAACGTTACACAAGTCCACAAAAATCCCCCAACCACCCGTTTGAGGTGCAAGGCTATGTGTTTTACGGCCATTGCCTGAGGACGCTTCACTCCATTCGCTGCAGGACACTTCGGCGCTACGCTATCGCGTAACTGCCTCCGTACCTTCGCTCTTTGCGTTCAGCCACCTCGGCAACCCATGCAAGCTTGCTACCTCTAATCCATTCCACTCCATTGCATTCCGTTTCATTCCTTTCCGGCAACAAACTTGCCTTTCCCTCCCAAACCAGCGGCAGCCCTGCGGTATTGTCCATCCCGTAAGGAAGACAATATCAATTCGAACGCTTTATTGATGAGATCCTCGAGTTTCACAACGGTACCTTTGTTGAATATGGAGTGATCCGTAAGAGGCCGATGGGGAGGTTCCCATTGAATACTGGGCAAAGGGACCGTTACTGCCAGACAAGAAAAAACATAAGGTGCGGAGGTTAGATGTTTTATTCGGCGCAAATTTCGCGGAGAAAGTTCTGCATGCGGAGAATAAACCTTATATTTGTCGCATAAAATGCGGAGAATGAATATCTACTTACACCAGAAAGAAAATTGGACAGACTTCACATGGGACAACAAGAAAGTGATGATAAAACTTGGTGAAGCCCGAAACCAACAGGGAAGACTTTTAGGTAGAATGGAATCTCTGGGATTTGATCTGCAAAATGAGGCGGTTTTAAATACGCTGACATTGGATGTTACTAAATCATCTGAAATTGAGGGCGAGTTTTTGGAAATAGAGCAAGTTCGTTCTTCCATTGCCCGGCGACTCGGAATTGAGATAGCTGGTTCTGTAGAGTTAGAACGTTATGTTGAAGGAGTCGTTGAAATGATGCTTGATGCTACGCAACGATACGATTTACCCTTGACAAAGGATAGATTATTTGGGTGGCATGCCGCTTTGTTTCCAACAGGCTGGAGTAATCTTTATAAAATTACGGTTGCCGATTGGCGAAGAGATTCAACTGGTCCAATGCAAGTCGTATCAGGACCGATGGGAAAAGAAAAAGTTCACTTTCAAGCGCCTAGTTCTGATAGGATTGAATTTGAAATGAGAAAGTTTTTAGACTGGTTCGAAAGCGACCATGAAATAGACTTAGTCCTTAAGGCGGCTATTGCTCATTTATGGTTTGTATCTATTCATCCTTTCGACGATGGAAATGGACGAATAACAAGAGCAATTATCGATATGATGTTGGCTCGTTCAGATAAGAGTATTAGACGATTCTACAGTATGTCAGCTCAAATTAGAGTTGAAAGGAAACAGTATTATGAAAAACTTGAAAAAGCTCAAAAAGGAAATTCAGATATCACGGAATGGATTTTATGGTTTTTGGAATGCTTGATTAATGCGATAGATTCAACAGAAGAGACATTATCAAAAATTCTACATAAAGCGGAATTTTGGAAATTACATTCCACTACTATTCTCAATGACAGACAACAGAAGATAATTAATCGACTTCTCGATGGATTTGAAGGAAAGTTGACAACCTCAAAATGGGGGAAAATAAATAAATGTTCTCAAGATACTGCACTTCGTGATATTCAAGACTTGATTAAAAAAAATATTTTGCAAAAAGAAGCAAGCGGTGGGCGAAGTACAAATTATGAACTAAAAGAAAT
>QKCF01000132.1 GCA_003246935.1 Sunxiuqinia sp.
AAGTATTTTTGCATCACACTACTTACAGCGTTAATGAAGTCGCTTATCAGCTCGGCATTGAAGATCCATCCTATTTTATTCGCCTATTCAAAAAACAAACAGGATTAACTCCCGGGCAATTCAGGGCTCAAAAGTTCTCAAAGCATTAAAAAAGTACAAAGACTGATCCTTTTAATTGAATTAGTCCTTGTATTTTCAAATTCGGTCGAAAGCCTTCTGATAAGATTCCGACGATATTACGGCATGTATTTATTTCACTTTCCAAACCAGCACGCCGGCTGTTGGGATGGTTGTCTCACCCACCAGGATTTCGGTGCCGGCGGGAAGCGACATCTCGTAAGCTTGGTCGGCATAGTTTAGCGCAATGCCAAAACCGTCGCGATACTCCACTATGATCCCTTTCGGGTAACCTTCAACTGCAATGCCCAGTTTGTTATACAATCTGGTAAGAACCGCCTGCTCCAGGTCGCCCGAATTGCTGTCGGCCCCTACATAGGTTACGGTTCCTTTGCCCAGTTGATGGAAGCTTACTGCTGCCTCGCCGGCATAAAAATCACCTTGGTATGTTCCCCAAGTCTCGGTGCCGGCGTTGGGTTTCAGCACATCGCCCCAGCTGGTCCAGGCATAAGCCTGCCCGTCCAGAGCAGCGGTATCGGGTGCATAAGGGCGCAACAAATCGTAGAATTGAATTTCGCCTCCAATCAGCTCGTAAATCGGCTCGGCATGGCGGGCTTCCCACAAATGGCCCTGCTCATCCTGGTGCCCTGTTCGGCACGACATCACCAGGTTACCACCGTTTTTCACATAGTCGGTCAACTTGGAAATTAACGTGCGGCTCATTTGCTGATAAGCCGGCGCAACCAGAACCGGGTATTGGCTGAAGTCCATCGTATCGCGAATAAAGTCGACCGGCGCACCGAACGATTTTAGCGGTTTGTAATATTTTAATACGTGCTGCTCAGTATCCCAAACCGTTGTTTGCTTATTCTGGGCAATTGTATTATCCGGATCATACAAAATGGCCGTTTTGCGTTTCAGGTAATCCGCAGGAACTTTGTCAGTACTGTGCTTTTCGCGCAGTATCTTCATCTCTTCAATAAATTGCTGATACTCCAGGCCACCAGGGGTTGGTGTTACACCATCGGTTCCCATAATGCCGTAGTGATACTGCTCGTAGCCATAAATGGGCGCACGAAAGCGATAAGTACAAGTGAATTTACTGCCACCTGCAAAAACATGCCACAACCAAAGGTGTACAGCACCCGGCAAGGGTTGCGAGTTGATACTTCCCCAGTTCACCTGCCCTGGTTGTAACTCCATACATCCGTAAAGCGGCGATAGTGGGCGGAAATAATCGTTAGCCATGGCAATGCGCGAATACTCGCCCACGCGGTAACCCTTTCTCCCTATTCCCTGGTGCTCGCCGTAAACCATATAGCGGGTGTAGCTGATAAAGTCGAGCTCGCGGCTGTCACCGATGTAACGGGCATCGTAATTCGGTATATAGTTCGTTGTAATCCACTGATCAGAGCTGGCATATTTCCGGATTGTTACTGCTTGCTCATCCAGAAAAGTGGCTGTTTCCGAATCGCAAAAACGGCTGAAGTCCAAACGCTGGTAAAGATTCATGCCCCACTGTGAAACCTGCGGGATGTCGATCTGCGAAAAATCGCTGTATGTGCCGCTCCAAAAGTTGGTTCCCCAGGCTGCATTCAGCGCATCAATGGTTTGGTATTTCGCCATCAACCATGCGCGGAAACGCTTTTGCGCATCGGCACCGTAATCCACATTACTCGCCGGTTCATTGTCGAGCTGCCAGCCAATAATCCGCAGATCGTTACCGTAATGTTTGGCCAACTCTGCAATCATCTTTTGCGCATATTCACGGTAGTATTCATTCGAAAATGAAGCATGCTGACGCGAGCCATGATCGTATTGTGTACCATCCTCGCGTGTTTTCAGCACGTCGGGATGTTTACGCACCAACCAAACCGGAGGCGTCGCTGTAGAGGTACACATAATCACTTTCAGCTTATATTTGGCAGCCAGTGCAACCGCCCGATCCAGCCAGGCAAAGTCATATTTTCCTTCTTCAGGCTCCAACTGTGCCCAGGCAAACTCGGCGAAATGCGTAAACTCGAAGCCCATTTCGGACATCTTTTTCAAGTCGCGCTCCCATTGCGACTCATCCCAATGTTCGGGATAATAATAGGCACCAACTGTTGTGAGTTGATTATCGGGAAACCAAGTCTTCCCACCTTGTGCAAACGCACTAATTACTATAACTAGAAGGAATAAAAAGCTTAGGATTCGTTTCATGTTAGTCGTTTATTTCAATAGGTTGTTGTATGAATTAAAATTTTAAGTTTTTTAGCTGTGTTATTCGCTGATCTTCCAGTTGATTTACCCGATGGATATCAAAATCCGTCACATCTTTCAGCTGAAAAGTCGGAACGCCCTCGACGGTATCTGTCTTGACATCAGTGAAGCTGGCTCCTTTTACATCATCCAGAATGAAAACAGGCCGATAGTCTGGTTGCTCAAACTCCAAGTTGATGTTACTCATCCGGATGTTTCGCACGTGCCGAATGTAAAATCCCCAGGCGGGAATATCGCCAAACTCCTGCGGGTCGGGATAGCTCTTTTCCAACTCGGGCACCTCAACTGCTCCCTGCGAAGCCGGCGCTCCGCCGCTCACCTTAATCCAGATATTCGAGAAGACTACATCCTCCACATCGGAACCGGGAATGCCCATCAGCATCGATCCGTATTGTGGATTTGAAGCTGTAACGATGACATTGTCCACCACTACTCGCTTAAATGAGCCGACAGCCATCTCTTCCGGCGCTCTCATCCGACTGCCCAAACGGAAAAAGAAAGGTGCGTTCAGAATGTCTTTCATCACCATGTTTGAAACCGTGATGTTCTCCAAATTCGATCCGTCAACCGTTTCGAATGCCAAACCACGGCAATGCTCGAAAGTGCAATTTGAGATTGTGATGTTTCGGAAATCGCCATTCGACTCGGTACCCAATTTAATACGACCGGTTACAACACCTTTATCAGGAGCTTGCTTTTGGATCGTTTGATATGTTCCATCAAGGAAAGTGCCCTCATCGAAACCAGACACCGCGCAGTTCGTGATGGTTACATTCTCGCAAGAAGCAGCATAGCCCAAAGCGTAGGAAGTTTTCAAAACCAAAGCATCATCATTGGGTGAGTTCAACGAGCAATCAGAAACCCGAACATGACGGCAACAGTCAACATCAATCGCATCGCGGTTCGTATCAATTTTGAGATTGTTGATTGTAAGATTGTCCACACCGGTTGTGATAATCGCGAAATGCCCGCCATGCAAGATTGAAAAATCGCGCAAAATTACATTCCTGCATTTTTTCAAAGCAATCGATTTGTTGCCTAATCCCGAACGCGGATTACCCCACTTCTGCAAGCCTTTTCCGTAAATCAATCCCGATCCGGTAATAGAGACATTCTCTAGTCCTTCACCCCAAATCAGACTGTTGTGAAAATGGCTATGCCCAAAATCCTGGTAGTGCAATGAATCGCCCCACATATTCGGCTCCGGATCGTCATACCTACCAGCATGTTCATCCATATTAGCGGCAACGATGGTTGCCCCGGCTCCTATATGCAAATTAATATTGCTTTTCAATCGAATGGAAAAACACAAGTATTCACCAGCCGGCAATACAACTGTGCCTCCTCCTGCATTTGCAGCATCATCAATTGCGGCATTGATGGCATCGCTGTCCACGTGGCTACCATCGCCCGTTGCCCCATAGGCCGTTACATTGTAAACGGTATTACTAATCTCGGCTTTTGCATTAAAATCTCCGGAAAAGACCAGAAAGAACATTCCAAGGAGAACGAAGCAGTTCAGAAGGGATTTTGTTTTTTTCATATTTCAAATTGTCAAGTCGTGTTAAACAATGTCGCCTATTTTTTCGATAAGCAATTTACCGACTGTCCTAAGATAAGCACATCTTCACAAAGAAAGTCGTTGCTGATTTGACAGTCAAACACACCCAATTATTCTTTACCTGTCATCTCTTCCAATATGGTTTTTCATAGGCAACCCACGTCTCATACCCCTTCTCGCTCAGGTGAACGCCATCGACAGTCAGGTCTTTTGTCAGTCCACCATTGGCATCAACAAACTGAGTGTACAAATCAATCAACTTATAATAGCCTTTTGTCTCGTTGGCTCTGATAATTTTGTTGACAACAAGGATATCGTCTTTCAGGAAAGGTCTGTTGGCCGGCAAAACTGTCCGTACAAAAATCTTCGTGTCCGGCGATTTACTGTGAATTTCCTTAGCAATCTTTACGATGTTTTTGCCCACGTATTCCGGAGAAGAAACAATCTTATCATATTTGAAATTGCCTCCGGCTTCGTCATGATGCAGATTAAACAAGTCGTTTATCCCAATCAAAATAAACACCGCCTTAGGTTTGAAATAGACAATCTCGTCCAGACGCTTCAACACACCATCAGTGAGGTCACCGGCAATACCCCGATTTCGAACCTCAACAGTTCCGAATTTCGCACTCCAATCCCGACCTTTTTCGGTGATACTGTTCCCGACAAACACAATATCGCCAAAGTTCAATGGCTCACTCTTAAAAACCTTAATGCGATCCCGGTAATGGCGCTGCGTCCAGTCGTTATGGTAACGCGATACGATTTCTTTGGACGGATATAATTTAGCTTTTTCTCCAGCTAAAAGTTGCATTGACTGCCCAAAGGTAGTGATGCCCAATACGACTGTTATCAGAAAGAGTAGTGATTTTTTCATTCGTATCATTTTATTCCAATTCGTAAAAACAGGACGACTCATTTTTGTCACCCAACGTAACATTCATCAAATCGCATTCAATCTAGAACAAATTAAAAAGCACCCCAAAAGAGCCTTGGGGTGCTTTTTAATTTTGTCCAACGTCTATTCTTGATTAAAGTTAATGACGTTGACGTTAATATTTCGTTCTTCCCTAATCGTATCAGCTGTCACATTTTTCAGGAAAATGTCTTCAACAGGCAATTCTTCCTGTCCTAAAATTCGCGAAACAAATTTTGCATTGTTAGCATGTACATTTTCCAGGTAGATATCTGAAATCGGTGTCAATCTCCGTTCAACAGTCGGAACTAAATCGCGCCATTGGTATAACACATCGGTTTCAATGCCGAAAACGCCTTCACGCATGTAATTTCCACTGACATTCGACACATAGATATTGCGAATAAAGCCGCCACGACGCTCGTTGGTTTTCAGGAATACCAAGTGGAACATACTCGCGCGATCGGCAACAGTACAGCTGTCCATGAAAACATTTTCAACCCCTCCGGCCATCTCGCTTCCAACAGCAAGCAACTGGTGTCCGTTGCTTACGTAACAATTTCGGATAACCAGGTTTCGGGTTGGAGTAATCAGTCTCCAGGCATCCTGGTTACGTCCTGACTTTACAGCAATAGCATCATCGCCCTGATCGAATTCACAATCTTCGATTAACATATTCTGAGTCATTTCCGGATCAACACCATCGTTGTTGTGGCCGTGAGCATAAACATGAAGATTACGAAGAACGACGTTTTTGCACAAATAAGGATGGATGGTCCAGAAAGGGCTGTTGGTTATTTTAACGCCTTCGATTAAAACATTCTCGCTGCGGTTAAACTGGATAAACTGAGGGCGCATATTGGCCGTATCATTCACCATTACACGGTCTTCAACCGGGACATTGTCAACCATCATGTTATACAAGCGTTTCAAACTATTCATATGCCCAGAAGGACGAGGAAACCAGGTTTTCCAAAGATCCATCTTCGCTCTCAACTCCCCCTCACCGGTAATCGCAACATTCTTACATCCGTAAGCATACACCAAAGGCGAATAGTTGTAGCATTCCATTCCTTCCCAGCTTGTATGAACCGGAGGTAAATACTCGGCAGGATTATCATTAAAAAGCAAAACTGCGCCTTTATTCAGATGAAGGTTCACATTACTTTTGAAGTGAACAGTACCGGTTAACCATTCTCCGTCCGGAATCACAACAGTTCCTCCTCCAACTTTATTGGCTTCGTCAATTGCTTTTGCAATCGCCTCCGATGTTTTTGTTACATCTCCCTGTACTGCACCAAAATCTGTAATCACAAACTCAGCACACCCACTAAAATCAGGAATAGTAATAACGGGCATTTCAAATGGTGCAGTGACTTGTACTTTTTCTTCACCAACAGACTTGTACTTTTGTGTACAAGCAAACAATCCAACAACAATAGCAATAATTAAGTAGTAGTTTTGTTTTCTCATTTTATATTGATTTTTTATTCTGTTTCTCTTTTAC
>QKCF01000040.1 GCA_003246935.1 Sunxiuqinia sp.
CAGGTTAAGCAAATGTTAGTCGCACGCCTTCGGCGGGCGAGGAAAAGAATAAAAAATAGTGATACCGCTATTTTCTAGCCAAAATGCATACATTGGCCAGAAAAACGGTATATGAAGTCTCGTATACTCGAGCAGATATGCTCGGTCGCTTTACGATCATCATTCCCTGTCCCTGCAAAGCTAAAACGCTCATTAAAGAATATGAAGGAATGTCGAACAACCCGATATGGCGGCCGAGTTGTTCAGTGCCCAAAATGCGGGTTAATCAAAACCGTATATAATGCCTGCAATCAGCGCGGCTGTCCTATATGCTATAAACGCAATCAAAAGCTATGGGAACATCGAGTATTAGAATCATTATTAAACACCAATCACTTTCATCTAGTGTTCTCGATACCGCAAGTATTCACCGCAGTATGGTTGCGTCATAAAAAAGAATTCATGAACGCATTCTTCGAATGCGTCAAAAGAGCAATTGCGACAATATCCGGAGACTATGGCGTAACGCCTGGCTGCGTTGCGGTATTCCAGAGTCATGGCAGAGGAATGGCATATAAACCTCATATTCATTGTGCGCTTACGGCAGGTGGACTCGATGAGAATGGCAAATGGGTACCGTTAGGAAGTATCGCATATACGCGTTTAGCAAAAGTCGTTCAGGAATATTTAATAAAGGAACTCTTACGAAAAGAGATCGATACCAGAGAGCTACCTGAACAGCACGAAATAAATAATCGTGAATGGACAGTGTATTCAACCTATTATCAGGACAGCGCAGAAAAGATTATTGGCTATTTGTCATACACGGCAAATGGCGTGGTAATCAACCTAAATCAAGACATCGAAGAAGATCTGGTAAAAGGGACGATGCGGTTCACCGAAAATCATGCGGGTAAACAAGTAAGTACTGAACTGCTGAAAACGACATTTGTGGAACGGTACTGCAACCACATACCGCCGCCTCATACGGTTACGGTGCGGTACTATGGTCTTTATTCCAACCAATATAGTTCGAAACTGGAAGAACTCCAGAAAGAGTTTCCGATAGATATAGACTATGAGGATGAGGAATTAGTCGATCACTGTCCTGAGTGTCATACCCCCATGGATATCATTAAGACGCTTGAACCATATGAAGTGGTAATGAGCTATGAAGATTTTTGTAATCATGACCCACCGGAGAATATGAAGAAGTTAACAGTTATTGGCCCCGCCTTTTTCTGAGCGATCAGGGTCGTTAAGCTATGTTCGTGATAATAAAAAAATGATAACAAATAGTACGATTAGTACGATGATAAAAGACATACCGTAAAAACAGTAAAAAAAAACATAATAAAAAACGAAAACCTGTTTTCGATCGCTTTTGAAGACTGAATAAATCACTTGAAATGCAATAGGAAAAATCGACTAACAATCGCTTCAACCTGACTCAGGCGGCCTTCGCAGGTTAAGCAAATGTTAGATCGAACGACGACCCGAAGAGAAAGAGTAGGGTAGAGCTAATAATCACACAAAGAAAGATAAAGGTTTCTCATCTTTTCTGTGAAAAACTGACGTAAGAAAATGATTTGCCCTGATAGCGCAGGACGGATTGTATAAAAAAAATATACTAAGCAAAGGTCCTGCTAGTTTCATGGAGAGGCAAATCATTTTCTTACGTTGAATGTGTAAGTTGTACAATGAAAGATGCATTCATCTCTGATTGTCATGGTTAACTCGCGTTAGAAAACGATTCGCACGAAGAATTATCTCAGGCTTTACTTTATAACAAGTTATAAGGATTACAGCCTTCGAACTTGTAAGGTATTGCGAATCATTTTCTAACGCTGATGTAGGTTATAAAAAAGCGGAGTGGTTTACTCCTGAACTAACTAAGACATAGTTTACAGAGACCCTGTAAAATATTTTGTGTAAATGGCATTTCTAATTGAATGGAACCCGATCACCAAAATAGATGGCGAACTGGTTTAGAGCCATTCCCCAATCACGAATCGGCATGGTCCATTTGACCGATGCGTTCTTGATTGCCAAGTACATGATCTTGAGTATAGCATCATCATTCGGAAATGACGATCGGTTTTTCGTCACTTTCCGCAGCTGAAAGTTGAGTGATTCGATCGCGTTTGTCGTGTAAATGGCTTTCCGGATTTCCGGCGGATAATTGAAAAACTCGTTGAGATCTTCCCAGCGAGTTGACCACGATCGATAAATCATCGGGTAACGTGCGTTCCACTTCGTGCCGAAATCTTCGAGGGCTTCACGGCCTGCCTTCTCGGAAGGTGCCGTATAAATTGCTTTCAAATCTGCACAGACAAGCGGTATTATGTGTTTTCCTGGTTGTAGGTTTATCGAGTTATTTCTATTTCAACAACAGGATATCACAGCAAACAGATTCGTCACAAACTACATTAAAAGGACTAGTAACGGATTTTATTACAATTGAAAATGATATACAAAACGATATTAATTCAAACAACTTTGCTGCAGCAAAAACTAGTGCAGACGACTTGGAACATGAATGGGATACTCAGGCAGCGAAGTTACAGAAAATTGACAAAGAAACCTGGTCACAAATTGACGGAACAATAGATAGTGTACTGGCATCAACAAGGTCAAGTAATCCTGATAATAGCAAATGTACATCATCCATTAACGATTCCCTCAGTGCCTTAAACAGTGCAAATAAATAACCAATGAATTTGAATTTATGATTAAAAAAGTTATAATTAAGTATAGTTGATAAAAAGCTTCTTGTGATAGTATATATCGCAGGAAGCTATTTATCATGATGTATCAAGTCGACTTTGGGAAGTGAGTGTAAGATATGTGGGTATTATTTGCATTTGGTTCAGCATTATTTGCTGGAATAACGGCTATTTTAGCGAAAATAGGAATTAAAAATACGGATTCTAATGTCGCGACGGCAATCCGTACAGTTGTGATTCTGATTTTTTCATGGATTATGGTTTTTGTAGTTGGGGCTCAGAATACGATTGGAAATATCAACAGCAAAACGCTGATTTTTTTAATTCTGTCAGGGTTGGCAACCGGAGGTTCCTGGCTTTGTTATTTTAAGGCTCTCCAAATTGGGGATGTGAACAAAGTAACCCCGATTGATAAATCCAGTACAGTGATGACAATGATATTAGCATTTATTATTTTGGGTGAAAACATAACCATTTATAAGATTATTGCTATGATTTTAATCAGCATAGGCACATATTTGATGATAACGAGAAAAAATGTTGCAGTCAGCAATGCAGAAGGAAATAAGTGGATGATATATGCAGTTTTTTCGGCTGTGCTCGCAAGTTTTACATCCATACTCGGGAAAATCGGAATTCAGGGAGTAGATTCAAATCTTGGAACAGCAATTCGTACGATTGTAGTCTTAATAATGGCTTGGGTTGTTGTATTCGTTATCGGAAAACAAAATGAAGTAACTAAAATTGATAGAAAAAGCATCGTTTTCATATGCCTTTCAGGAATTACTACAGGTTTATCATGGTTATGCTACTATAAGGCATTACAGGATGGGCAGGCAAGTATTGTAGTACCTATTGATAAGCTGAGCATTATAATAACAATCGCATTTTCCTATCTGTTTTTAAAAGAAAAATTAACAAAAAAATCGCTGTTTGGTCTATGTTTAATGGTAATGGGGACTCTTTTACTTTTGATGTAGAAGGAGTGTTTGCAGTATAACAGAAAGAGAGAAAATAATTATGGAAAACTGGATTATTGATATTATGAATCAATTTGGCTATATCGGGATTACACTACTAATAGCAATAGAGAATATTTTTCCACCCATTCCATCCGAGGTTATTCTGACCTTTGGGGGATTTATGACAACATACACAACTTTAAGTGTTTGGGGAGTAATAATTTCAGCTACGATCGGTTCATTGCTAGGTGCAATTGTATTGTATGGCGTAGGTAGGGTAATTTCACCTGAACGTCTTGGAAAAATCCTTGATGGAAAAATTGGTCAGATACTTCATTTTAAAAAGGAAGATGTATTTAAAGCTTGTGATTGGTTTAATCATAAAGGCAAAAGTACAGTTTTATTTTGTCGCTGTATCCCAGTGATTAGAAGTTTAATTTCAATTCCTGCGGGTATGGCTAAAATGAGATTAGGCATATTCTTACTTATGACTGCAATTGGATCCTTGGTATGGAATATCATATTAGTTTATCTTGGAGTAACTGCAGGAGCATCATGGGATAAAATTGTAGCTGGCACCGATGTGTATACTAAAATCACAGTAATTGTCTTAGGTGCTATTTTTGTAATAGCAGCATTTCTATTTATCAAAAAGAGAGAAAAAATAAGAAAATCAGAATAAACAAGAGATATCAAAATTTTTGATAACTGATAGGAACTGTCATTTCGGGATTTTTGCGGTTTTTGGTCGTAATTCGGCCTTTGCCCCGAATTACAACTGTTTTCGCACCCCGGACAACTGATTCAATCAGAATTTTTCGGCAACGCCGACACCGCGAAGTTTAACATCAG
>QKCF01000141.1 GCA_003246935.1 Sunxiuqinia sp.
AAAACAATCATGGGAGCGCAGGATTACAACGCGGTCTTTACAGTTCACGGAGTCATTATGATCTTTATGATTGTTATCCCCGGCCTACCGGCTGTATTCGGAAACTTTCTGATGCCAATTATGATCGGGGCCAAGGACGTAGCATTCCCTCGGCTAAACCTGTTTTCGTGGTATGTATACATTGCGGGAGCCATCCTGGTGATTAGTTCTGTGCTTTTCGGCGATGGTTCACCGGATACAGGATGGACGTTCTACGCACCATACAGCTTTAAAACCGGAACGAATATGTTACCTGCTATTTTCGGGGCTTTTGTGTTGGGGTTCTCTTCAATTCTTACAGGTCTGAACTTCATTGTAACAATTCACCGGATGCGTGCACCGGGTATGACTTGGACAAAGATGCCTCTCTTTCCGTGGACCATCTACGGAACAGCCTGGATTCAACTACTGGCAACTCCGGTAGTCGGGATTACCTTAGTTCTGGTTTCGCTGGAACGAATTTTCGGTATCGGGGTATTTGATCCTGCTCTCGGTGGCGACCCGATTCTATACCAACACCTTTTCTGGATCTACTCGCACCCGGCCGTATACATCATGATTTTACCAGCCATGGGAGCAATCTCTGAAATCATTCCAACCTTTTCTCAAAAACATATTTTCGGCTACAAAGCCATCGTTGCTTCAACTTTAGCCATTGCATTTGTGGGTTATTTTGTATGGGGACACCATATGTTTACTGCAGGAATGAGTGGTACAGCACAATATACCTTTTCAATTTTGACATTCTTAGTGGCAATTCCCAGCGCAATCAAAGTTTTCAATTGGATCTCGACCATGTATAAAGGTTCCATCTCATTGGAAACGCCATTCTACTGGGCAGTATCCTTCATCTTTGTATTTATGATCGGAGGTTTGTCCGGTTTGGTACTCGGAGCATTGGCAACCGACGTATATGTACACGACACGGCCTTTGTAGTGGCACACTTCCACTTCATCGTCTTCGGAGGAGTTGGGTTTTCATTCTTTGGCGCCATCCACTATTGGTTCCCTAAAATGTTTGGCCGCATGTACGATAAAACCTGGGCCAACGTAGGATGGATTGTGTTCTTCATCGGCTTCCTGGCCCTTTATTCACCCATGTTCTATCTCGGTCTTCAGGGTATGCCACGGCGCTATTACGACTACCTGGAACAATTCCATGCTGCCAACATCCTTTCAACCTTGGGATCCTGGGTTATGGCCTTTGGCTTGACCATTATCATCATCAACCTGTTCCGATCAGCTAAGTCAGGCCCTATTGCGGTTAGTAATCCGTGGAATGGAAAAACACTGGAGTGGACAATTCCATCACCCCCTCCGGTTGAGAATTACGAGACGATTCCTGTTTACGGCGAAAAAGACGGACCTTACGAATATTAAAATCGATGCTTATGTCACAAGTTATTCACCAAGATGAACACTACGATGAAGAAGGCGCGAAAATAGGGATGTGGCTCTTTATTTTCACTGAACTCTTGCTGTTTGGCGGCCTCTTTATCATTTACTCAGTATACCGGTTCCGCAACCAGGATGCCTTTCACATGGCAGCCGAAGAGTTGAATGTTACTGTCGGAACAATCAATACCTTCATTCTACTGATAAGCAGTATGACGATTGCAATGTCGACCTCGGCGCTGCAAAAAAAGCAAAAGGGAACAACAATCCTTCTTCTGGAGATCACCTTCATGCTGGGTTTAATCTTCCTGATCAATAAATATTTTGAATGGGGAGTCAAGTTTGATCACGGCATTTTCCCGGGTTCGCAATACATGATGGATAACCTCAGCCAAGGCGAAATCCTGTTTTTCGGTCTCTACTTTGTGATGACCGGCTTACACGCATTGCACATCATCATTGGGATGGTTGTTATCGGGTTCGCCTTGTCCGGAGTCTCTTCCGGTCGTGTGCATCCCCACCGAGCTGTTTTACTCGAAAATGCAGGTTTATACTGGCACTTGGTCGACCTGATCTGGATTTTCCTGTTTCCGTTATTCTACCTGATTCACTAAGCTAAAACCAGAATTATGCAACACGAAAAACATCATATTGTCCCCTACCGCACCTATCTTTTAATACTGGCGGCATTGCTGATATTCACCACGCTGTCGGTCAAAATTACGGCAATCGAGTTAGGAGGGCTAACAGTAGCAGCAGCCCTGATTTTCGCGTCGCTGAAGTCGTACCTGGTGCTCACCTATTTTATGCACCTCAAGTTCGACAAGATCTACATTCGAATCATGGTTGGGTTCGTAATCGCTGTTTTTCTGGCGGTTTTAACAATCACCTTTATTGACTACTCTTTCAGATAAGTACCATGTATATATTAGCAACACAACAAGCCTCTAACTTTGTATCCGGTGTCGACCGGGCATTCTTGCTTATCCTGAGCGTTTGTTTCGTTTTTTTGATTGGTTTGACGCTGACGATGATCTGGTTCATCTATCGCTATAACAAGAAACGGCACCCGCAGGCAGAGCAAATTAAAGGCAGTAATACGCTCGAAATAGTATGGACGATTATCCCGACCATCCTGGTGATGATAATGTTCTATTTCGGCTGGGCCGGATGGAAACCGATGAAAACCGCACCTGACGACAGCTTCGAGATTAACGTGATCGCCCGAATGTGGAACTACACCTTCGAGTATCAAAACGGGAAAAGAACCGATACCCTTTTTGTCCCAATGGACAAACCGGTAAAATTAAATCTGAAATCGCTGGACGTTATCCACTCACTTTACATTCCGGCCTTCCGGGTGAAAGAAGATGTGGTGCCCGGAAACGATAAGTTTATGTGGTTTATCCCCGAAAAAGAAGGGATTTACGAATTGTTCTGTACCGAATATTGCGGACTTCAACACTCGTATATGTACAACTGGGTGAAAACCATGCCGCAGGAAGAATTTGACAAATGGTACAAAGACACCACGTTGCAAGCTGCTGCTGTAGCCGTAGATTCGCCTACCGCCGCCGGAAAACGGATCATGACCAACATCGGGTGTTTTGCCTGCCACACGGTTGACGGGAACAAATTGGTCGGCCCGACGTTTAAGGGTCTTTACGGTCACGAAGTCGCAGTAAAAGCCGGAGGTGAAACCAAAACCGTTGTAGCTGATGACGCATACATCAAAAAATCGATTTTAGATCCTAATTCGGAAATCGTTGATGGTTTTAACAAAGGGCTGATGCAGTCGTACCAAGGGCAGCTGAGCGACACCGAGATCTCTCAAATAATCGAATATCTTAAGACACTGAAGTGAGTAAATCGACAAAAACATCTTTCATAAAAATTATACTTGAACTGGGCAAAGCGAGAATCTCTTTGCCCGTTGCTTTATCTGCCCTCACTGGTTGGGTGTTACATTCCGGGACAGTTGGTGCTCCGGGCTTTTATCTTTTCGTTGGGGTTTTCTTGTTTTCGTGCAGTTCGGGAGCCATTAACCACTGGCAGGAATACAAAACCGATGCACTGATGCCGCGCACTCAAAAACGCCCTATTCCATCAGGACAAATTACGCCAAACACGGCACTTCTGATCGCTATTGGCTACGCACTGGCCGGAAGCCTTGTACTTCTGCTACACTTCCCCACCATGGCCTGGTTTGCAGCCCTGGTTACGCTCATTTCCTATAACGGCTTTTACACACCGCTGAAAAAAGTTACGGCCTTTGCGGTTGTTCCGGGCTCGCTGGTTGGCGCACTTCCACCATATATTGGCTGGGTTGCCGACGGCGGCTTCATTACCGACCCGATCATTTTTTGGGTGGCAACTTTCTTTTTCATCGGGCAAATACCACACTTCTGGCTATTGCTGCTGATGTTTGGCAAAGAATACAGCCTGGCCGGTTACCCAAGCCTGCACAACATTTTTAGCGAGAACCAAATTAAGCGGTTAACCTATACCTGGATACTGGCAACCATCGCCTCGGCCCTACTGATTGCCATGAAGGTACTGATCGGGAAAACGACCCTTTTCATTTTAATCTTTTACATCTTCTATTTGCTTTTTTCAACGACGATCGAACTGTTCACCAAGAAGGACATTCGGGTACGCCCCACTTTCTTCAAACTGAACTTTTTATACCTGTTTATGATGATTGCCCTGATCGTCGACAGTCTGTTTCACCGTTAATGAACATCCGGGAAATTGATCTGTTTCTATTTTGAAATAAAGATCATTTAAATTCCCTTAACCATGAAAAAACCGAGCCTTATGTTTTTAGCAGGAATTTTAACAGGAATCATAGTAAGCATAGCTGTAATCGTGGTGTTTGCACCAAAACTGATGTTTACCGTTAGCGAAAGCAAATACGATTTTGAAACCACCAAAGCCCTGATCGAGAAAGGCACTCCTGAAAACAAGTGGGCCATGCCTCATCAATACAATTTACAGGCGACCATGGAGAAACATGGTTTCGATGTGCAGCCGGTCAGTGTGTTTTCGGTTTGCAAACCGGATATCGCTGTCAGAATCCTCGACAACGATGAGAAACGACACATCTCGGCGATGATGCCCTGCCGCATTGCCGTTTACAAAAAAGAAGACGGCAAAACCTATGTATCGCGTATGAATGCAGGCTTGCTGGCCAAACTTCTGGGCAGCGATGTGAACGCCATTATGGGTGAAGCCGGAGAAGGAAGCGAAAAAATACTGGAACCGATTCTGAAGGATTAAAACCAGTTTACAGTGATTAGTCGCAGTATTCAGTTTCCGTAATAAAACGTAAAAACTCAATTAAAAATTAAACAGATGAAACTAACCACCATTTTATTTGCCCTTAGCATCGCTTTGTTAACAGCCTGCTCCAACAGCGCGAAACAACCTACAGAACAAAGCCAGCAAGCAACAGCGGAACCGGTTGAAGTTACCTACCATGTTGAAGGCATGACCTGCGACCACTGTGAGCAAAGCATCCAGAAAGGCGTAAGTGAGCTTCCTGGAATTCAATCCGTTGAAGCCAGCCACGAAGATTCAACCACCGTGGTGATTTACGATCCCTCGAAAACCGATTCGACAGCCATTGCCGAAGCTATTGAGAAACGGGGCTATACGGTGGCCACTTCAAAGTAATGTGCTGATTAGTTCTCTTGTTTGCGCAGGTTTGTTAACGGCACTGCAAATCCATAAGCTCATTAACAAATGTTAGTGTGCTCACCGACTGTTCGGGAAGCCATTAACAAATGTTAGTGTCTCCACCAGGCATTCGGGAAGCCGTTAACAAATGTTAGTGCCTCCACCAGTCATTCCGGAAGGCATTAACAAATGTTAGAACCTCCTCCAACCGTTGGGGAAGCCGTTAACAAATATTCATGCCCCCAATATCGGTTGGGGAGTTCGCTAACAAATGCTAATGAACTCTCCAAATCCCGAATCCATTAGCAGATGTTTATACCTGTTTGAGTTACAGTCAGTCTTCTATAAAAACTGATGGAGGCTAGTTGAAAAAGGAAAGCTACATTTGATACAGAACGAATCGTGCATTGGAACGTATGTCATTGCCTTTGCGTAAAATTAGTCAATCCTCCTATTGACAATTGGACAGCGAAAGAAACAATAAAACGACATACCATGTACAACTATGATTTTGATACGCTTTCTCAAGCTATAAATATGCTGACAAAAGATGGCTACAAAGAAGATTTTGTAGCGGGAGACACCAAGATAATTGCAATTATCTCCAAAAAAGAATACCTCCCGGATGAGCTTAAAATTGTCGACTCTTTTCGATTTGACGGGATGACAAACCCGCAGGATGATTCGGTAGTTTTCGCCATTGAAGCAAATGATGGCACAAAAGGAACTTTGGTGATGTCGTATAGCGCCAGCCACAGTCAGAATGTGGATCTCATTATAGACATACCCTGCGTAAAAAAATAAAGCAACGGCCCACTAGTGAGAATCCGCAAAACAGCATTATCACCTCTAATTGTATCTTTGTTGCGATAATGTAAAGCGATAAACCATGTTTCAAATATGTCCAAACTGCGGAACACCCGCTATTTCCGTCAACAAAGAAGCGGTCGAAAATAAAGTCGGCCGAGAGTTGACAATTCCAGCAAATGAGAAAATAGCCGTTTGTCCCAATCCAACTTGCAGTACCGTCTATTTTTCAAAAGGAATGCGATTTAAAACAGACGATTTAAACGTTCCTATCTTCTTTAAAGATAATTCCGACCTTGCTCCGATTTGCTATTGCTCAAACCTAACAAGAGGAGAAATAAAAAAGGCGGTGAATAATGGCTGTAAAACCATTGAAGAAGTTCGGAAATATACCGGGAAAACTACGACCGGAAAGTGCAAAGAAAATCACCCGCTTGGCCAATGCTGCACAAACAGTTTCCGATATGAGATTGAACAAGCCTTGGGACAAAAACCATCCGGCTTTACGTTTAAGCCTTGCAGCTGCTGTCGTTAACCTGATCGAAATCAAGAATGAATTGATATCTGCCGAGCAAATCCGTTACCTTGGTTTATATCCAAAACAAGCGTAGCTCCACTACGATAAAGTAATGCTTCATTCCAGGGAATGATAAGTCGTAAAGTGCTGTTTTGCTAACATTTATTTAACATCAGCCTATTCCCGAATTTCGTAACTTGTATCTGAAAACAATTTTCCAGCGGCTCAAAGCCACGAAAACAATCCTTAATCAGTTTGTCTTGGCAGGTACCAATCACATCGAGTATCGAGCATATAAAGGATTCAAAGTCTAAAGGTACTTGCTAATTCAAATGCAGGGAAAAGGTCAGCTTAAAGCACTGACCCGGTTAACACCAAGATCCCGACATCGAAAGTCGGAAAAATAATTCGGATGTTTACCTGCAGAAAAGGGTCACTGTTGAAATCAGTGACCCTTTTTAATTACGAATTGCTATTAACTTAAAAGTGATGATGAATACTTTCCTGAAGGAACGGGTGATTCTTGGGAACTAAATTGGCCTTAGCCAGATAGGTCACAACAACAAAGCTGAACAGCCCGATAAAGCCTAAATACATACCAATCTCCATCAACCCGAATTTTGCTTCGCCTACAGTAGCCGGCCAAATTTCGAAATACAGTTCGGTATATTGACCAACAATCAACAACAGGATCACCGGTATCATAACCATCCTGCTCCGGGAACTAAACCGAGGCATCAGGAACAAAAACGGAATTCCCCAGTTTAGTACGATGTTAGCGAAGAACAACACTTCAAAAACACCATGCATGCGATGCACAAAGAAGACGGTTTCTTCCGGAATATTCCCGTACCAAATCAGCATAAACTGAACAAAGTTGAGATAGCCCCAAACAATGGCCAGCATGAACATATAGCGTGTAAAATCGTGCAAATGTGAACGGTTCATCAGCTTCAGATAGCCCATTTTATTCAGGATAATAACAATCAGGGTAATCACGGCTGCCCCATGCAGAAAAGCAGCCACAAAAGCCTTCGCTGCAAACACGGTACTGAACCAATGCACTTCCAGCGACAGAATCATGTCAATGGCAAAAAAGATGAAACTAATAGCCACGATAAAGATGGTCACCCGGGATAGAAATTCAAGACGAACAAAATGATTCATTCCTCCTTCCAGATCTTCGCGAAGCGAAATGCGCCGCATCATTTGGGTCATCAAAATCCATAAAGCAAAAAACACAACAACCCGACCAATAAAGAAAGGCACATTTAAAAAGGGTGACTTGTGTTGAATCAGGTTATCGGTACTTACGGCATCCGGATGCGACCACTCATACAGCGAATGAATTCCGAAAAACAGGATGATAAACAAGACGGCAGCAAACGGAAGATAGGCCGTCATTGCTTCGGGAATTCGTTTAAATCCGGCCGACCAACCCGATTGGGTAATATACTGAAGGCAGATAAAAAAAGTAGCACCAATAGCCAATGACACAAAGTAAAAGTTATTCAACAGGTAATTGGCCCAGGCTCGCGTCGGATCTGTCAGCAGTCCAACGACAAAAGAAATAACGCCAACAGCTATAAAAATGATGGTCAGCAATCTGAATTTCTGAGGTATGATAAATTTTTCTTCCATAATTGGTGTTATTAGGCCTTAGTCTTAGTTCTTTTGCAATACATCTTTGATATATAGCGCGATTTTCCATCGGTCGTCCGGAGCAATCATGGAGCCATGTTCCGCCATAATTCCCCAACCCACCGATATCACATGATAGATTTCGCCCTCCGGGGCCGCAAGCATCTTTTCCGAATGCAAATTCGCCGGCGGATAAGGGAATTTCTTTGAAGTAAACAGATATCCTTGTCCATCTCCCAAATCGCCGTGACACATGGAACAATAGATTGTAAATTCAGTCTTACCGCGTTCCAGGTTCGCAGATGTCGGTTCTAAAGGATTGCGCAGTGTCTGCCCGGCAATGGCCCTGTCTTCATCGTTCTTTTGATACGGATAATCCATAAAACCACGCGGCACGGTACCCTCAATGGTCGGTTGCATCGTTTTACGATCCGCGAAATTCGGATTCGGCGTATAACTCTCATAAGCCGGCGACTTAGCCATATCGTCAAAATACTGGTATCCCGGATTATTCCGATCATGGTCGCACGAACTCATTCCGGCGAGAATAAGGATGCCAATAAGTAGTATAATTCCGTTCTTCAGGTTCATATGATGCTTTTTTGAGCAGATTCGTAATTAAAGTCACTCACCTGTATTCGTTAACTAATCAATTAAAAACTCACATCGGACGCTCCGTTGTTCTTTAATAATTTTTCAATCTCCGCTTTGTCAAATCCTGGTTCATCAGATTTCAAAACAAGGACAAACTTGTCATCTGTCGCTTCCGGACGAACGATTTTGGCCGTCTTTCCGGGAAATATTTTAGCCCGTATTGAAAAAGTAAAAAGGGTCATAATGGTCACAACCAAAATCGTAGCAACGATGGTGACAACCATAAACGATGGAAACGCATTAAACGGCTTTCCGCCGAACACCAGCGGCCAACTGATTACCGATGCATAAAACATGAAGCCGAGCACAGACAGCGCACCAAATACGCCGAAGAAAAAAGCAGCGTGCGTCATGTGTGTTTTTTTGCCCATTCCTTCCAGAATATAATGAATTGGATAGGGTGTGTAAACCTCATCAATTTTAAGCCCTTTCGCTTTGACCTGGTCAAAAGCTTTGATCAAATCAAATTCGTTGTCAAATACACCTACCATAGCTTACATCTTTAATTCTTCTTGTTCCTCTACCGACATATCATATTTCGAAACACCTTTTATTTCAGACACAGCCATCATCGGGATATAACGGAAGAACAACAAGATTCCCGTTGAGAACATACCCAGAGTGCCGATGAAGAATCCTATCTCAATAATCGAAGGATGATAAGATGCCCAGTTGGCTGGCAAATAGTCTTTTGATAAAGAAGCAACGACAATGTTGAAACGTTCGTACCACATTCCAACATTGATGATAATTGAAATGATAAAAACAACCCACAAACGACGTCGAACTGCTTTAAACCAGAACAGTTGCGGTATCAAGGCATTGAAGACAATCATTGCCCAATATTCGAAGGAGTAATCACCAGTCATCTGGTTGTGAAACATCTTAAACATATCGTACTCATTACCCGAGTACCAGGCGATAAATGCTTCTGTCAGGTATGAAGTACCCATAATCAGTGACACGAATATCAGGATCCGGCAAATAGCATCCACGTGCGAATCGGTAATAAAGTCCTGCATCTTATACAACTTTCGCATCAGCGTAATCAGCGTTAACACCATTGCAAAACCCGAGAAGATTGCGCCGACTACGAAGAAGGGCGGAAAAATCGTGGTATGCCAGCCTGGGATAACCCCCGCCGCAAAGTCAGTCGACACGATTGAGTGTACCGAAACCACCAATACAGCTGCGATACCACCAAGCACAAAACTTAGCGCCTCAAAACGCAACCATTCTTTGGAAGATCCTGTCCATCCGAAAGCGAAAAAAGCGTAGACTGCCTTTTTTATTTTTGACTTGGTCGTATCACGGATCGTGGCAAAATCGGGAACCATACCAAAATACCAGAAACTGGCCGAGATAAGCAGATAAGCCGAAATGGCTACGAAGTCCCAGAACAGCGGAGAGTTGAAGTTCACCCACAACGGTCCACGGGTGTTCGGATAAGGAAACACAAAAAAGAACATCCACGGACGCCCCATGTGCAGCAAGGGAAACAGCCCCGCACAACCGACTGCAAAAACGGTCATCGCCTCTGCGGCACGGTTTATCGAGGTACGCCATTTCTGCCTCAGCACCAATAAGAAGATGGAAAAGGCTGTACCGGCATGCCCGATACCAATCCACCACACAAAGTTGATGATGGCCCATCCCCAAGCTACCGTATTATTTACCCCCCAGGTTCCGATACCGGTGGAAATGGTAATATATTTACAATACAAGCCCCAACCAAACATACTCAAACTAATCAGCAAAGCGATATACCACCAAGTCGGTGTTTTTGCATGAATTGGTGCAATAATCTCCTGCGATATTTGCTTCAGGGATTTGTTCCCTTGGATGAGCTTATCTCTTACATTAGAATTGTACATAAACCATGATTTTATTTCTTCGTTCAGGCTTTGTTTCTGACTTTGGTTAAATATCCAACAGATGGCAACGTATGCAGTTCTTCCAGCAAATGATAATTCCGCTTGTCTTTGAATAACTTGCTGATTTTGCTTTCCGGATTGTTCAGATCGCCAAATACAATGGCATTCCCTGGGCACGACTGCTGACAAGCCGTTTTGATCTCTCCGTCTTTAAGCATACGGCCAGCAAGCTTAGCATCTAGTTTTTTCTCCTGGATACGCTGTACACACATGGAGCATTTTTCGACCACACCGCGTGAACGGACTGTAACATCAGGATTCAAAACCATGCGCCCCAAATCATTATTGGCATTGTAATCGAATTTGTCATTTTCGACATAGCGGAACCAGTTAAAACGACGCGTACGGTAAGGACAGTTGTTGATACAATACTTTGTTCCCACACAGCGGTTGTAAGCCATTTGGTTCAAGCCCTCGCTACTGTGATTTGTCGCGGCAACCGGACAAACGTTTTCGCAGGGTGCGTTATCACAGTGCTGGCACATAACAGGCTGATTCAAAACTTCCGGATTCGCCGGATCACCGGCATAGTAGCGGTCAATACGAATCCAGTGCATGATTCGCCGGTTTCTCACTTGTTCTTTTCCAATTACCTGCACATTGTTTTCGGCCTGACAGGAAATTGCGCAGTTTCCACAACCCGTACACGAATTCAGGTCGATAGCCATTCCCCAATGATGTGCGGGAAATTCTAGTGCTTTATATAAGCTAACGCTTTCTTCTTCAGTTTTTTCGTGCAATTCGTTACCTGCGGAAGGATTTTTCAAATACTCTTCCAGGCTTGTCTCTCGCACAATGGCACGGCCTTCCATGCTGTGATGTGTTTGCGAGAGGGCCAACGGGAAAGTTTTCCCTACTACAATCTCGATTGCCGCATTGTCGATACTGTATTTCCGGGAGCCGTTTTCTTCACTCAGGTAGCGATACATATTTTTCCCCACACCATCGCCAACTTTGCCCGCAAATTCACGGCCGTATCCCAGTGCCACTGCTATCGTTTCCTTTGCCTGCCCCGGTTGAACAAAAACCGGCAGTTCCAATCCATTCACGATTATCACACTTTCATTCTGGAGACCATTCTCCTCTGCATAAGCAACCGGCACCGAAGCATAATTATCCCAGCTGATCTTCGCCACGGGATCGGGCAATTCCTGCAACCAAGGGTTATTAGCGTACTTCCCATTTCCCAATGCAATACTTTCGTAAAGCACAACTTCAATCCCTGATTTTGCTGAAGGCAATTTGCCAATAGCTGCAGCCAAGCCGTCGCTATTGTATGAAACAACACTCGTTTCGTTCAATTCGAAAACCCCTTTTTGCAAGCTGTGATTCCAGAAAAGTCGAAAATCACTGTATTCCGTCTGTTTTGGGTAAAAATCGCTTTCCCATGTCGACTTGATAAAATCACCATAAGTTGTCGGCG
>QKCF01000346.1 GCA_003246935.1 Sunxiuqinia sp.
GCACTTATTTGAAGTTTCAGGATTACACGGGTCGTGCTAATTTTCTTCTCTTCCTGCAATCCGCCAATCTCTGAACAAATATAGACACCATCCTTTTTCTTTTTTAAACCAACCAAGGCAAATTCTTTTGCCATCAGGCAAAGTCCTGCGACCTGTCCTTCTTCCAACAAACTCCCATCCAGCTCAACATGCGCTTCACCCGAGTTTCCCATTACCTTCTGGGTTAGTGTGTTTCTGGCTTGTAAGAAACCGGGCGCATAAAGTGCCTTGATTGAAAAAAATCCAGGTTTATCAATCAACGACCAGGCCGAATCGACCGGGTTATGATTCCAGGCCCATTGTAGTCCCAATTGGCTTTCTTCAAAAGTATCGGATGATTGAGGCTTAAGCACTTTTGTTTCCTTTTCGATCGCAGGATTCTGCCATACATAAACCGGCTCGCCTATGCCGTTCCGATCCAGATCGACACCAATTACGGGCCATCCGTTATCCCAACATGCCGGCTGTAGATGAACCACCCGACCAACTGCAGGTACCGATTGAAAGTGTAAGAACCACCATTCTCCCCCGGGCGTGTCAACTAAAGCCCCTTGATGCGGACCATTAATGGCGGTTGAACCGGTTTCAAGAACCACTTTCTTTTCGTAAGGACCGTAAATATCTTTCGACCGCAAAACAGTCTGCCAACCCTTTTCAACTCCCCCCTCCGGGATACTCAGATAGTAGTATCCATTTCGCTTATAAATCTTTGTTCCTTCGGCAACAGGACCTCTATACACTGTGTAACCGTCATCGAGCAAGGTTTTCCCGTCGCTACTCATTCTGTGAATAATGATTGGGCCGGCTCCGACCTTACTGTGGCCGAGATATGCTTTTCCATCTTCGTCCCAAAACGGGCATGGATCTTCCCAGCCGACCACCGCTGAAACCTGAACGAGTGGCTCCCATGGACCTTCAGGCTTCTCTGCTGATGACATGAAAAGCCCTTCTTTAGGCGTGCAGAAATAAACCCAAAATTTTCCGTTGTGAAATCTTATTGCAGGAGCCCAACTTCCTCCTGCATACCGATTGTTGGTTGAATAGGCTTCATCGAATTCGAAGCAGTCGTATATCCGTCCGATGATTGTCCAGTTTACCAAATCAGAAGAGTGAAGTACAGGCATCCCCATAAAATGAAATTCGGAACACACCATGTAATAATCTGATCCGACGCGCACAACATCCGGATCCGAATAATCTGCATTCAATATTGGATTAATGTATGTTCCATTTCCCTGATCCCCCCAAGGGTGGATTGATTGCCCGGAAACGCCGTTAAAACACAAGCCGCACAGAAAAAGCAGATATAATAAGATATTAACTTTCATGCAATATCATTTAGAATTCTTCAATTATTGGCCGTCCTTCCATCCAGGCTAGCATGTTAACGATCAGGTAATTCCAGTTTTGAAATCCTTTGTTCAACAAGGGTTCACCAGTCCCTGGTTCGTAGTACTCGTGCAAAGCTCCGTTCTCTTCGAAATCCCGTCCGAATAAATTGACGGTCTTAACTGCCAATTCTCTGGCTTCGTTCTCAAAGCCATATCGAACCAACCCTCTAAAAACCATATAGTTTGAAATGCCCCATATTGGCCCTCGCCAATTCGAGGGATTGGCACTAGCGCGCATACTATACATCTTCTCCATCTTGGAAAGCGTACGAACACCGGATGGTGAATTGAAGGTATTGGGATCGGCAAAATGCTCCCGAACAACACGCTCTGCCTGCCCTGGCGTAGCAATACCCGACCACAATGCAAGAAAGCCGGACCACACTTCAATACGCTGAATCAGGCAGTTATAGTCTCGTGGATAACCTGCATGGATAACAAACTCTTTTCCCAACGAATGATCGGTTGCATTTGTCACAGGGCGGAGGTTTAAATCGACACTATAGAAAAAACCATCGCGTTCGTCCCAACAATGTTCCTGAACTGCTGCTTTTAAGTTGGCTGCGTCCTGCTCAAACTCTTTGCCCACTTCCGGAATATCCAAACAATTGGCCAAATAAACCATAGCGAGCAATTCGCGATACATTAAACAGTTCAGATAAATAGAAGCCGAACTTCCGTTTGGTCGAAAAAAGGTACAAGGATCGTTGTCCACACCAATAGCCACATCGGTTTGCCAGTAATAAAGCCCAGTGTTTTTATCGCGATGATGCGCTTTGTAATTGTTAACAAAAGCCTGCAGGTAGTAAAACTTTTCGCGTAACCATTCCGCATTCCCATCGTGCATCTTGCACAAAAAAGCCGCATGTTGTGCCAATACGGGCTTGTGCATGTTCATCTTATAGATTTCTTTTGGATCAACATCCCTGGGGTTCGAGTCTTCCCAAATCACAATTGGGATATAACCATCCCAATCGCCGTAACTCAGAAAATTGAGCACACAGCCCTGCTCGTATTCAATGGCTTCCTTCGAATCGGCTTCGGTGCCGACATCAGTCAGAATTTGCCGAAGCGCTACATTGCTCAGCCAAGAGTCCCAATCCCACAAAACATTGTCATATTGGTTGCTCCCGGGAGTTAAAAACGGAAATCGCAGCGCACCACTCGGCGGACGGTACATCTTCTTGTAATCTATGTATATATGGGATTTAATTAACGCGGAGTAATCAGGTCGTGGTTCTGCTGCCGGTTGTGCTGCAAGTTGTATCGACAGCACTGTAAACACAGCGACAAAATTAAGATGCAACTGGTTGATTAATTTCTTCACATTTAAGATGGTTAGGTTATGCTTAAATCTTTTAAAAGTAACAAATCGGACTGAAAAAAAGGACAGAGAAACTGACTAGTCCGCAAAAAGTATTACTGCATTAGACAATAATATAACTTATCTAAGAAAAGATACAAATCGATCGGGTTGCATCCTTCCTGGTGTTCTTAAAAACAGCCATTACATAACCGGTTTTAAGTCTTCCCATTTTACGTTCCATGTACCATCTTTCGGGAAACCCGGGTTTTCAACGGTGCATCCATCCCACCCTGCACACATCATGGCAACAGTATAAAGTAAACCTCCATTACCAGGCAGGTACAGTCTTAGACGCTCATCCTGATAATTGTGCCCGTTTTTCAGATATGTATTCTTTTGTACGTCTTTAAGTAAAAACTCCAAAGCCATTTCCGGTTCCATTAAACGCACTGCAGTCATTGCAGTCATCGGATAGTCCCATCCCCATGTTCTTGGCCAATTCCACCTTTCTGCGACCACATGCATCGTTCTGCGCATCACCTCGGGATTAACCTTCTCCCACTCCGGCATCATTCCGTAAGCGGCTAAAACAATCGGGTGATCACACATCAGGTCTTCATTTGTATAACTATCAATTTCTCCTTGAATCCCTAAATAGACACCATTAGCCTGATCAGGTTGCGGAAGCTTCAGCCTTACATCTTCCCATTTGTCATCTTTGGTTTCATTCAAACGCTCTTTCCAGCGTTGGGCTGTTGTCAGCCCCCAGTACCAATAAGCTAATTCGAAGGGAGAATTGTAAGTAGTCGCTTTGTTCCAATGCTCCTGCGCCGGAATCAGTGGAGGAGCCAGGTCGTATTGTTGCTTTTTTTCGTTCCAAATCGGGAAATCGGCCATGAAGTCTGCTGTAGCAAAAACCAATTTCTGATATTTTTCCAATACTTCTGGTGTTGGGTTTGCCCGGTACATTTCTTCGGCCAGCCAGATAATATGTGGTTGCTGCCAGATGAGATATGAACCTACCGACGAAGGACTATTGACACCTTCGGGGCCAACCATTTTGGGCCAGCGGACGCCTTTGTAGCCCTGCTCCTTTGCAAGTTGAAGCGCTTTGTCGTAAATATGATGATAATAATCTAATTGTGCCTCCATGAACTGCGATCGTTCCCATTGGGCAAAATGCGCAATATGCCACCAAATCATTTCGAGATGAAGTTTGCCATACCAGCTGTTGTAGGTAAGTCCGGTTTCCTGAGGAGGCATAGAGCCTGAACTTTGAATTTTTGTCAGGTATTGGGAGAGCACAACCCGACGTTCCAGCTCTGCTGCCCGGGAATCGGTACATTCCGAGAAGTCAACCATTCCACCGTTTTCCCAATAGTTTAGCCAGGCTTCTTGATTGTTTCGTTTAGTTGTTTCAAAATCAAGCAATTTAGCATTAGTGTTTCCCTGTGAGAATTCACAACTGAACGTGAGGCTCTCACCGTCTTCAACCCGAAGTTCAAACTGGTGTTCTGCCGTCTTAACCATAACGGCATCCTCCTCCCAGGCAATACCGACCTCATAATGGGTTGAATCCAGAGTTCGGTCAACAACTACTTGCTTATCCGACACCTTTTTCATGACAGATTGATGTCTATCGGCTGCATTGAAATCACAGCCGGCACTAGCAAATTTTGCATCCGGGTAAGGGAATCTGTATAGTACACTCAGTCGCCCTTTCTCAACCAACGGCGATTCGATTTTTGCAGAAATCAAATCCTTATCCTGGTGGCAATATACCTCAACCCTCACTGGTTCGCCTTCAAGGTCAAATTCACTGGTAATTCGCCCAGTCCACATATCTAAATAATGCTTCACATTTTCAATATCAGTAAAGGCTGCCAGTTCTCCGTCAGCTTTCTTTAGCAATAGTCCAACAATTCCTAAGTGGAGTCGGTGCGGATTCACCCGGAAATAATTAACGGCACTTTTCATGTGCGAGTCATCAACATTCTGATCATGATAAGGCACCTGCCGGCCATTGACTTCCCAATATTTGTAGCTTTCTGAAAGTTGATAACTGTCGGTATTCGGGAAACGATGCCAGCCCCAGTTCGATTGAGTTCCCAGCGGCACACCATTTTCGTAATCTTCATAAAAAGTTTGTAAGCCTGTAATATCGGTTGTAAAACAGAAATTTCCGTTTCCTACAGATAGAGAAGCAAGTGAATCAAATTCTTCTACGACCACGTTATTTCTTGCGACCAAAGCATACCGGTCAATGGATGTTAACTTTTTTTGCTGACATGAAGCCAGAAAAAGTATTAATCCCCCCAAAAGAGTTACTCTTAACATCGTTTCTCGTGTTTAATAGTTTGAATATTTTTTGATTTGAAAACCTTACTCAATTATGCCGGCCTCCGGCATAAAATCGCTTGAGACCAATCGTTAGTTCGAATCCGAAATGTCCACATGTATACAATTAAAACAAAAACTGCCAACCAGGATTTCTCCGGGTCAGCAGTCCTGTAGTTTAATTAACGTAATATCACAAACAAACTTATTTATTATTTATAGGCGTTGTTCTGAGTTATCACATCCGGGTTCTGTGTAATTACTTCCAATGGAATTGGTATAAGCAATTGATCCTCTGTTATCGTAATGTTTTTTCCTGAATTTTTAATCACGGTAATTGCCCTCCCGGTACGGATCAAATCGAACCAACGGTGAAATTCCATAGCAAACTCAACCTGGCATTCATGTTCCACTGCCAACGCCACTGTATTGTAAGCTGCAGGATATCCGGCTGCGCCGTAATGAGGTAATCCAACCCTGTCACGAACTTCATTCAGATATTTCACATCACCGGTGGCTTCAGTCAGCATTAACAATACATCCGCATAACGCAGAATAATAAAGTTGTTATCTGCTGCTTCACGTAAACCGGATGTCGGTGCATTCTCATCTTTCCATTTGATGGTAAATTTCACCTCCACTTTGCTACCATCACTGGCATAGTAACCATCTTGAATTGAAAGATCCCGACGCGGATCCCCGGACTCATAAGCGTTCCATAAATCTTCTGTCACCTGATTAAAACCAGCTCCCCACGCAGTTACAACACGGTTGTCGACCGGTGTAAACATGGCCCAGTATAAACTGTACGGATTTGAGATTCCCCCCATGTATTGAATCTCAAAAATCGATTCTGCTCCATTCTTTTTGGTAAGGTCCCACAAATCGGCGTAGGGAACCAAATCGAAATTGCCGTACACTTTCATCAGTGCCGTTGCAGCTGACGTTTTGTCGCCCAATGTAAGGTAAACTTTGCCCAACAATGTATTAGCTGCATCCGCAGTGGCTGCACCAACAAAACGTTCCCCTGCTTTCTCCGGCAAGTTAGAGGCAGCGAAAGTCAAATCAGAAACAATCTGCGCGTAAACTTCGGAAGCAGCAGTTCGACCTTGCGCATATGCGTCTGAAATTGAAAGTGGTTTTACGACCAAAGGAATGTCACCCCATGCACGAACCATATCGAAATAATACAATGCACGAAGAAATTTTGCTTCTCCGATCAGTGCATTCTTAAATTCAAAGTCGGCCGCTTCTGCATTTACAATGATGTTATTTACTGTATAAATAGCCTGGTAGTAGTTTTTCCAGTAGTTTAATACCAGCTCATTGTCATCACTCATCGTGTGATTTTCAAAGCCTTCATAATCCTGAATACGCCCGGCCATATTATCACTATACGCATTGTCAGACATTAATTCGCCAAAGAAAGATGGCATACTCTCCGGACCATACAGAGTGTAGAGGGCATTGTATGCCGACCATAAAGCAGTTTCGATGTCTTCTTCACTTTGGTAGAAATCTCCTTCGTTTGGATTCGAAATTGGGGTTCGGTTCAGAAATTCCTCGCCGCATCCGAAGAAGACGATCACACTACACAGAATCAGTATATATTTTATTTTTTTCATGTTCGTAAGTTTTTAATGTTTACATCCGGATGCTTAAAATGCGATGTTTATTCCTGCTGTTGCTGTAAACGGGTTCGGATATGCACCGTAATCCCAGCCAACCAAGACTCCTGATTGGTAAGTACTACCTTCAGGATCATAGCCAGGGTAGTCAGAGAATACATAAACATTTTCCAGATTAACATACATTTTCACACCACCAACTTTCATTCGGTTGGTTATCATAGTTGGCAAATTGTAGCCGAGGCGGATATTCTGAATGCGAACAAATGAACCATCCTCAACCCAATAACTTGAACCCTGTCCGCGAACTCCCACAGATAGTGCACGTGGCTTCGGAATTTCACCGTTTCCAGGATCAGCTTCCGAACGCCAGAAGTTATTGACCTCAGCATATTGATTACGGTTACCTCCTCCTTCGTTCGACTTCAGGAATCTGGCATTATGGTTCAGGATTTCGCCACCTTGTGAACCCCGCAGCATAACCGACAGTTCAATTCCCTTATAAGAAATGGTATTCGTCATCCCCCAAGAGAAATCGGGTTCATAGTTCCCCAGGTAAGTGCGATCTTCAGAGCTAATCTTGTTGTCTTTATTAACATCGCGAACACGTGGATCACCTGGCTCACTACCTGCCCATACCGGATAATCACCACTGTCCAGTTCTGCTTGCGACATGATTACACCATCGATAACATAGCCATAATACATACCAATCGGTTTACCAACAGCTGTACGAGACGTCATACTGCTCACGTTGAGGTCAATCGGAGCATCATTTTCACCAAGCTTCAATACTTTGTTACGGTTGGCGAAAATGTTAAAGTCCGTTGTCCATTTCACTTTACGATCAATATTGCGCGTAGTGATATTGAATTCAACACCGCGGTTTTCCAACTCTCCAATATTGGTTAAAGTTGAAGAGAAACCAGTAAGAATCGGGATGGGAACGTCAAGCAACAAGTCTCTTGTTTTGGAATAGTAGGCATCAAGTGTCATATTCACTCGTTGATCAAATATGCTCAGGTCAAATCCGAAGTTAGTCTGCCCGGTCTTTTCCCACTTCAAACCCTTATCGGCATAGTTATTCGTATAAATCCCCTGCATAACGGTTCCATTATTTACATAGCTATTGTAAGCCAACGTACCAATTGCTCCGTAATTCGGGATTTGGTTATTACCAGTTACCCCATAGCTCAAACGAACTTTCAGGTTATCCAGCCAGCCAGAACCTTTCAGAAACTCTTCTTCAGATGCCCGCCATGCAATAGAACCTGATGGGAAATATCCCCAACGATTTTCGGCGCCAAAGCGGGAAGAACCATCGGTACGGATTGCAGCGGTCAAAAGATATTTACCTTTATACGAATAATTAGCACGAGCCAAATACGAAATTAACGACCAGTCCTCCGCTGATGTACTTCCCCTTGAAATAGTGCTAGCTGCGTTGATGGTATGAACCAAGTCATTAGGAAAACCAGTCGCACTCATGCTGCTGTAATCAATACGCTGTTCCTGAACAGAGTAACCTGCCAACAGATTGATATTGTGGACATCATTCAATGTTTTGGAATAATTCAGTGTATTTTCCCAGATCCAGTTGAAGTTTTGATAAGTATTGAATGTTGCCGAAGCACTCACCCAACCTGAATACCCCCAATTTTGGCCCTCATTCCAATAGAAATTATAAGTAGATTCTTCTATATTGCTACTGAGCTGAGTCCTGAACGATAGATCTTTGATGATTTTGTACTCGAGATTTGCGGTTGCAGTAACCACATTAATCGTTTTCTTTTTAGACGCTTCCCGAGTCAATGAATATGGGTGCCACAACTGGAAACCATACTTTACAAAAGTATTCCAGATTGATTCCGGGTCTTTAAATCCGAGACTTCCTGTTTCTACGTACAACGGAAAAATCGGGTCACTCTGTAAAGCCAAACTAACAACGTCTGACTTACCAGCTGTACCTTGTGGTTGCTCGTTACTACGGCTGGCAGCTACGTTTACACCCAATTGAAATTTTTCGTTGAATTTATGTTTGATATTTGAACGTATATTGATTCGGTCGTAGGTGTTCCGATCAACTACCCCCTCACTATTGAGATATCCTCCCGACACCATGAATTGTGTTTTTTCATTTCCTCCGGATGCTGATAACTGAAGGTTATGAGACTGAGCGGTGTGAAATAAAACATCCTGCCAATCAGTACCTTTACCGATCCGTGCAATCCATTCCGGATCTGAAAACTCGACGGGCACCAAGGTATTATTACCCCGGGTAGCAGAAGGGTTTCCGGCAACTATCGTTGCCCAGCTATTATTACGGGCAGCCGTTGTAAAGTCCATCCACTCTTCAGCTGTCATCATATCGGTTTTTCTTTTTACTTGTGACAAACCGAATTCGTAATTCGCTTCAATTTTTGTTTTACCTGCTTTACCCTGCTTTGTGGTGATCAATACAACACCATTAGCGCCTCGCGATCCGTAAATCGCGGCAGAAGAAGCATCCTTTAATATTTCAATTGACTCAATATCGTTCGGATTGATGTTATTTAACGGGTTACGGTTAAAATCAGGGTTACTGGAACTACTTGCTCCTGTACTAGTTGAATTGGATGTATTATCTTCAAGAGGAACTCCATCGATTACATACAAAGGAGTTGTACCTGCATTGATTGAGGATGCTCCCCTCACTTTAACCGTTGGAGCTAAACCAGGCGCGCCCTGAGTTTGTAAAATTTGAACCCCCGACACTTGTCCTGAAAGTGATTGCATGGCATTGCTGTAGGGGCGATCCTCCAACTTATCAGCCCCAACGGAAACGACAGAACCGGTCAAGTCTCTCTTTTTTACCGCACCATATCCAATAGCAACTACTTCTTCCAGACCTATGGCATCTTCTTTCAGAACGATGTCAAAATATGTCTTCCCGTTCACCATAATCTCTTGGGGCTTCATCCCCACAAACGAAAAAACTAAAGTTCCGTCAGTCGGTACGTTCCCGAGCGTGAATTTACCATCAGGATCTGTGATTGTACCAGAAGTGGTACCTTTAAGAACCACTGTCGCTCCGGGAATTGGAACCCCTTCGGCGCTTACAACTTTCCCGGTTACGTTAAGTGTTTGCTGACTATTACTGCTATCTTTAGCGTAGCTTTCACCCTTTTTGTCAGAGATCACAATATAGCGACCAACAAACTCGTATTGAACGGATGAATTTTTGAAGAGTAAATCCAACACTTCCGAAATAGGACGATTATCAACATTAAGATCGACTTTTTCAAATTGATTCAATTGTGTGCTATTGTAAGCAACCTGATAATCTGTTTGATTTTCGATGACATCAAATATCTCAATGATAGATGCATGTTTCATGTCTAGTGAGACATTCGCCTGTTGAGAATAGGAGCTTGATGCCATAGCCATGAATCCGGAGAAGACAAAAATCAAAATGAGTTTCATAACTCTGCAAGTTTTTGCGCATAGTGGAATTCTCCACCAATGCAGGTAGATTTTACATTTTTTCATAAGTTTGTTTAGTTTTTCGTTAAACTTTTGTTTATCGATATGTATAGCGGGTAGTGTATGTTGGCGCAGAACTACCCGTTTTTCATTTATAGTGAATTTAAATTTTCTTCATTGTCTTTATTTTGATTGATTTATTGTCGATTTCATAGTCAATATGCATGACCTTAGATATAATCTCCATCAAGCGATCTATACTTTCCTCCTCCTGAAGTTCAAGTGTTAAGCGTTGATCTTTTAAGTATTCCTGTTGATACTGAATTTTCACATCATACCATCGCTCAATTTTCCGAACCAACTTATCAAACGTGTCATCCCTAAATATCAACCGGTTATTTTTCCACCCAACAATTTCATCCGGAGAAAAATTCATTTCCTTGTAACTGTTAGTCTGCAGATTAAAATCCATTTTTTCCCCCGGACTCATTTCCAAAACTGTTGGTTTCTTCTGTCCGTCATTCAAAATAAAATTGACCTTTCCACTCAGCAGTGAAGTCTCAACGGTTTGCTCATCAGCATAAGCTTTCACATTAAACTTGGTTCCCAAAACCTTCACCGCCGTATGATTCGCGCGAACGATAAAAGGTTTTCCGTTTTGCTTAACCACTTCAAAGTAGGCCTCGCCTTCCAGAAAAACATCCCTCGACTCTCCGCTCGAAAAACTTGCAGCATATTTCAGGCGTGTTCCCGAATTAATCCAAACATGACTGCTATCCGGAAGAATAATCTCTGACTTCTGGCCCTGTGGCACAATCACTTCAGCATATTCAACACGGACGTTTGAACCATTTAAATAATAATATACAAATAGCAAAATAATAGGTAAAATAAGGATGGCTGCTACTTTCTGAAAATGAATCAAAAGGCGGTGAATCGAGTTTTGATTTTGTTTTAAAGTCGCCTCGTACTGCTGATTAATTTGATTTATTATTGCGTCATATTCTACCCCGGATTCAATCTCTTTGGCTCCGATCCATTCGCTTTGCATCCAAGCATGGATTGCCGCATGATTTTCAGGAACATCAAACCAATCTTTAAGCTGCCTCAATTCTTCTTCACGTAGATGGTCGTTACGAAGAAATTTGTCTAAAAGTGATTTTATTTGATCGTTCATCAGCTGTCTTTTGCCTATAATACGATCAAGCGGGACAGGTTCCGTGAAGGAGATTTGAAATTATTTTGAAAAAATTACCAAAAGCATCAATTTCACTTTTGTAATTTCCTTGCGCAGAAAATTTAACGCCAGCCGAATTTGTGTATCAACTGTATTTTCTGACACGCCTAATTCATTAGCGATTTGTCGGTAAGTTAACCCTTTGTACCGACTCATCTCAAAAATCTGTCTTCGTCTATCTGGTAGTTCTCCGATCAGGTTCACTACTCTATCCTCCAATTCAGCCCTTAAACTTTCTTGAGAATGATCTGTAACCTGCAAATCTACATTCATTTCATCGCCTACGAAATAAATTTTTCGGTTGATGGCTGTCCTCAATTGGTCTACTAACTCATGCTTGGCAATTGTGAACAAAAACGATGAAAATGATTTCTCTGGCTTTATTCGATCTCGTTGTAACCAGATTTTTATAAAAACCTTCTGAACGACCTCGTCTGCATCAATGTGAGATGGGGCAAGTTTCATGACGAAACCATTCAGTTTGTTTTTGTATCGATGGAACAAAAGCTCGAAAGCCATTTGATCCCCGGTTATAAACCGGTTAACCAAATCTCGCTCCGTATTTAGTTCTAGTTTTGGCAAATTAGGTCTGTCCTTATTTCAATTAGTTCGCCGCTAAGATATCCCTGATTTTTGATATTTCATAACTAGGGAATTGCGTAACAGAACT
>QKCF01000362.1 GCA_003246935.1 Sunxiuqinia sp.
GCGGTCTTCATTATTTACACCTTGATTGGCGGACAGATTTCTATTTTGAAGACGGACTTTATCCAGGCAATCATCATCCTCGCGGGCATTGTTTGCGCGGCCATCTTTCTGTCGTTAACAAAAGGCACACATACCAGCGCGATGGCTGAAAGCTTTCCGTTCAATGCCAATTTCTCCACAACTGACTTACTGATCCTGTTTTTGACTTTTTCAAGCACCTTTGTTGTGGGTCCCGATATTTATTCGCGTGTATTTTGTGCCCGCGATGAGCGAACAGCGCGACGAAGTATCGCCATTGTCGCCGGGATTCTTATTCCATTCGCCTTTGTGCTGACTTATTTAGGCGTTTTTGCTGTCGAAAACCTGTCGCAGGAGCAACTGACCCACTCTGTCGTTTTAGTCGATTTAATCGCGCAATACCTACCCGAATGGGTGCTTGGCTTGATGGCCGCTGCCTTGTTATCGGCAGTGCTTTCGTCGGCCGACACAACGCTTCTAACCGCCTCGATGATGGTGAGCGAATTGTTCCAGGAAGATATCGACAATAAGAAGTCGTTAAACACCACGCGCCTGTTTATCGTACTGATCGGAATTGCCAGCATGCTGATTGCCCTTCAAATCACCTCGATTATCGGCACCTTACTGCTGGCCCTAGCTTTTTATTCGGGAGCTTTTATTGTTCCGATTATTGCAGCGCTGGCTAATCTGAAGGTAAATAAACAACTGAGTATTGTGGCTATGCTATGTGGCGGATTGGTGGCACTGGCTGGCAAAATTCTGGTTTCAACTTACCACTACAGTTGGGCGAACTGGCTGATTGTTTCGGCTTTTGTGCTAAACTTTCTGATCCTGAGAATTCCTGAAAAAACCTCTAAATAGCGTCAATGGCATTTCCCGCGGGAAAAAGCAGGCTCATGAGTAAATCTTGTAATTTCTTTCGGGAAATTGACTGCTCTACCAGTAAAACGCCCTATTTCCCTTGGGAAAAAGCTTGCCTCACTGATTGAATGAGCTTTTTCCTGCAGGAAATGAGCCGCCGCACTCAGGAAATGCCATTTTCCCTGTGGAAATTGAATGTTTCATCAACGGGAGAAGCTTTTTCCCGAGGGAAATGGTTCGTCCCATTCATGACGGTACTTTTTCCCGAGGGAAAAGCCTTTCAACCTTCAATTCGAAATTTTACCCCCAAAGAAATCAAATCTGTAAATGCAAAATGCCGGAGAAGAGTCCCCGGCATCATTAGCACTGGCTATAAAGCTTTATTTTTTCAGATGTTCCAGCAAATAGTCGGTAATCAAGGTGTATAAATGCCGGGACGTATTCTCTCCTTCGTAGATACCATGCGAACGATTCGGATATACCATCAGATCAAACTGCTTGTTTTGTCGAATCAGCTCGTTAATCAGCATCTCCGTGTTTTGGTAATGCACATTATCATCTCCTGTTCCGTGGATCAAAAGCAAATTACCTTCCAGTCCGCCAGCATGGCTGATCGGCGAACCCTCTTTAAAATCTTCCGGATTCTCCTGAGGCAAGCCCATGTAGCGTTCCTGGTAAATGTTATCATAGGTCAGCTGATTGGCAACACCAGCCACGGCAATTCCAGTCTGGAAAACGTCCGGGTAGCGGAACATCAGGTTTTGCGTTGATGAACCTCCTCCACTCCATCCCCATACTGAAACATTTTGCTTATCCAAATACGGAAACTTCAGGATCTCACGAGCAGCTTCGCCCATGTCTTTAATATTAACGATGCCAATATTTCGGTAGATTGACTTTCGCCATTCTGATCCTTTCAGGCTTGGGGTTCCTCTACCATCAATATCGATAATGATAAACCCTTTTTGCGCCATCATGATATTCCAAAGGCCAATGTAGCTATCCAAGGCTACTTGCCCCCACGGTTCACCGTACACATGGAAGAGGACCGGATATTGTTTGCTTTCATCAAAATCTTTCGGTTTAATCATTCGCCCATCCACGGTTGTTCCACTTGCAGTTTTTACACTGAAAAAATCAACCTGAGGCAACTCAAGCGTTTGCAGTTTATTGGTCAGTTGCTCATTGCTTACCAATGTTTTAATCACGTTGTGATCCGGTAATTGCACCAACTCAACACGCGTAGGCTGCAAAACACTCGTAAAAGTGTGCAAAGCGTACTTCCCATTTGGCGAAACATTGTAATTATTGATACCTTCATATTGATCCGGCGTAATCCGTCTCGCCTTCTTTTTCCCTTTTAAATCGACCTCATACAGGTAACGCCGGCCTGGATTATCAGGAGAAGCAATGTAATAAACCGATTTTTCAGACATGCCGGAAACGGAAGCTACATCATAGTTTTCGGGTGACAAAAGTGTCGCTTTTCCGGTTGTGACATTCACTTTATAAACTTTGCGCCAATCCGCTTCAACCATTCTTAAAAACGAAGTCCCCTGATCAACCATCAGCAGATCATTACTTGCCCAATGATTGGATGACACATCCGGATATAGAATATCAATCCAACTGTTATTTTTCTCTTCATATACCAGGCGGCATTTCTTTTCAACCAAATCATAAGTCCATACCTTTAAATCATTTTGCTTTCGATTGATTTGTTGAATCAGTAAAAGGTGTTCGTTTATCCATTGAATGCCGGAAATATAATTCTGTACCGGATCTCCTTCGAGCGAGATCCACTCAGTTTTACCAGATAGCGGATCAACCAGCCCTATCTTTGCAGAAGACGGATCTTGCCCCACCTTGGGATATTGAACCGGGATAATTTGCGAATAAATCGAGTCGGTATTATTGATCATGTAGAAGGTACCGATATGTGATGCATCGAGCTGCCAAAAGGCAATCTTTTTTCCATCGGGACTCCACCGAAATCCGTCGCGACAGCCAAACTCTTCTTCGTAAACCCAGTCGAAGGTTCCATTGATGATATCACCGTTTCCATCATTCGTGAGTTGAGTTACCTTTCCGCTTTTAAAATCCTCAACATATAAGTTGAAATCGACAACATAGGCTACCGACTGATTATCGGCTGAGAACTTCGCAAACATGAGCGATGAAGCTGGAAATTTAGTTCCAAGCTGTTTCAGGCTTTTATCTGCCAGATCGTACACCCAGTAATCACCTTTGGTATTACTGCGCCATACGCGCTTGCTGTTGGTAAAAATCAGGATTTTACTTTCATCATCCGACATCGAGAAATTGCTAATCACAATTGGCCCCTCTCGGCGTCAACTCATCAGCTGACAACAGAATCGACTGTTTACTACTAGCAGTTTCGTACTTCACCAACTGAGGGATATGTTGATCGTTCATCTCCACAATAACGTAAGCATTTCCCCCATTGATCCAATTGATCGGGGGTTGATAGTCGGATTTAAACTCATTGGAAGCGTAGATGCGATCAATGGTCAGAAGCGAAGGATCCCCCTCACCCTGGGCACGTAAAGTAAAAGCCACCATCATTAAAATCAGGTAGCTTAAAAATGTTTTCTTCATCATTTATTGTAATTCTTGGTAATATGTTTTCTTGCAATTAGCCCAGATCAAATAGATAGCAACATTTACTGCATCAATTCTTTTTGATATTCATAATACAATTTACAGGGCAAAAAGATCGCATTAAATGGAGCAGCAAGATAAATTATCAGAGTCTAAAAACAAACAAGCAAGTATATGATTAATGTCAGATCTACCGCGCATAAGGACATAAAAAAAGCCCGCCGAAGCGGGCTTTTATATCGATTTTCAAGTTGAATTATTTTGCGTAGTTCACAGCACGTGTTTCGCGGATTACCGTGATCTTAATCTGTCCCGGATAAGTCATTTCATCCTGAATGTGTTTAGCGATGTCGTATGACAATTGTTCGGTTTCTTTATCCGAAATCTTATCGCTACCAACAATTACACGTAACTCACGACCAGCCTGGATCGCGTAAGTCTTCAATACACCAGGATAAGAAAGCGCCAAATCTTCGAGTGCTTTCAAACGCTTGATGTACGATTCAACAACTTCACGACGGGCACCCGGACGAGCCCCTGAGATGGCATCACAAACCTGAACGATAGGTGCCAGCAACGATTGCATTTCAACCTCGTCGTGGTGAGCACCAATTGCATTGCAGATATCCGGCTTTTCTTTGTATTTCTCAGCCAGCTTCATACCTAACACTGCGTGTGGCAATTCCGGCTCA